>CATMRH010000001.1 GCA_950073955.1 uncultured archaeon
CTTCAATGGCACTAAGAAAAAAAAGCATCTCAGATCTTACTAGAAGAGGACTTAACCCAATTCTTGCAAAGAACACCCAATACATGCAAAGAAGTTCTGTTTCTCTCGTTGTAAATTTGGTAGGACTTAAAGAAGCAGTTTTTAACATACTTGGATTCCACGATAACAAACAAGGACGTGGAATTCTTCACAAAGTCATTGAAACTGCAGTTGACGTTGGAACCAAAAAAGGCAAAGAATTAGGCGATTCTGTGGCTATTTGTATGACTGAAACTGAAGGTTCACATCATTTTGCTACTCTAGATGGTGTGAAATATGGCAAGAATTCTGCCCTTAGTTCAATGGAAAGTGATTCTTATTCTGAAGGAGTGGTAATTAATGCCTCTGAAATTGGTGATTATACCAATAAAAGTGAACTTATCTCTGAATGTAACAAATTCTCCAAATTACTTAACGGAGGATTACTCGTAACATTGAAAATTGATAAAAATTCAAAGATTGAAGAAATTAAAAAATCAATTGAGAAACTATCTACACTCACACCTTCTTTCAAACCTGTTATGAAAATTTCAATTTGTGGTGAGTGTGGTTTCAAAGATGAACCATTTGAAGACAAGTGTCCAAAGTGTAAGTCACCATATGTTATCTGAAATTCGTAAACGAAAAACTAGTAACGATTATTTTTTAAAACTTTCTGACCAGTTTCCAATGTAGCGATAATCGTTGTTTACCATCAAAATTATGCTAATATGAACTTCATAATACTGGTGTCAACATTATTGAACCGAGCTTTAAGAAAAAGTTGCAGAATCATTTATACACATATTGCTCATAATCTCTACGGGGAGATTATAATTGGACAATTCACAAATAGAAAGTACTATCAATGAGATCCGTAAGCGTAACGGCACTGTAACGGTCTTTAATAAAGATAAAATCTCAAATGCTATATTCAAGGCATTAGAAGCCACCTCTAAATCTGATCGTGGTCTAGCTGAACAACTTACAGATAACGTAATTAACAAACTAGTGGAGCAAGGGTTTACGAGTTCTAAAGCGCCTACTGTTGAAGATATTCAAGATATTGTAGAGTCAACTTTAATCGATAGCGGTAATAGCGATATAGCAAAAGCATACATCGTTTACAGACACGAGCGAAGAAAACTAAGAGATGAAAAAATGAAAATCTTGAATCTAAAGTCTCTTGATCCAGTTTCCAAAAAATTTGATTTGAATTGTCTGAGGGTCCTAGCATCAAGATATCTCTTCAGAAATGGAAAAAATGAGATCATTGAATCTCCAACTCAAATGTTTGAAAGAGTTGCAATTCTAGTCGTAATTGGTGATATTTTATATGATTCACAAATATTTGACAAAGCAGGAAATACTAACCAGGATATAGATGAAGCAAAATCTTATCTTGAAAAACTCGATGCCTTTGACTATAAATTCAAAGTCGGAGATTATTATCTAAACAAATGGCATTTTAGGTCATTAATCAGTCACTATGTAACCCTTGCAAACAAAGGTCAAATGAAGATTAGCTTCAAAGAACTTTTGACATTACTAGCAGCAAAAAAGCTTGACAGTTATGCAGATAGAATAACCGAAAACCTTGAGCTTATGACCTCACAAGACTTTCTACCAAATTCACCAACAATGATGAATGCAGGTGGAAGATTGGGACAACTCTCAGCATGCTTTGTGCTTAGTATGGAAGATGGCATGGAACAAATCATGAAATCAACCTCTGATGCAGCATTGATCTTCAAGTCAGGTGGTGGCGTTGGAATAAACTACTCTGATCTTCGTGAGGAAGGCGATATTGTGGCATCAACATCTGGTGTTGCATCCGGTCCAGTATCCTTTATGAATATTATCAATACTGTCACTGAAGTTGTCAAACAAGGTGGAAAAAGACGTGGTGCAAACATGGGAATCATTGAAGCATGGCATCCTGATGTTGAAAAGTTCATCACAAACAAAACAGAACCAGGTGTTTTAGAAAACTTTAACGTTAGTGTTGGTATCTGGGAAGACTTTTGGCATGCACTTGTTAACACTAAAGATGGCAACTATGTATTACGTAGTCCACGTGACAACAAACCAGTTAAAGAAATTAGTGCACATCAACTAATTGATCTGATTGCGCTATCTGCATGGAAGAGTGGAGAACCTGGATTGATCTTCTTTGATCAAATTAACAAATACAACGTATTTGCTAAGGCCAGACAAGCACCAATAAGAGCAACAAACCCATGTGGTGAACAAAGTCTCTATCCATACGAATCATGTAACCTTGGTTCTATCAACTTGGTAAATCTTGTAAAGAAACAAGCAGATGGAACTTATGAATTTGATTGGCAAAGATATGAAGAAATAATCAGAAAGACAACAAAATTCCTAGATAATATTATCGATGTAAATAACTATCCAGTTGAAGAAATCACTATAGCATCAAAAGAGTCTAGAAGAATTGGACTTGGAGTGATGGGAGTTGCTGATCTCTTATACAAACTAAGAATTCCATATAACTCCAAAGAGGGATATGATCTACAAGCAAAACTATCTGAAGCTCTAACATACTATTCAATGGAAGAAAGTGTTGCCCTTGCTAAATCTCGTGGTGAGTTCCCACTTTGTTCGAAGACAGAATATCCTGAAGGAAAGATTCCAGTATCAGGATACTATGAGAAACCAAAAGAATCTCATTCCTACGAATGGGATGCACTAATTGAGAAAATCAAAAAGTATGGTATCAGAAATGTCTTAGCTACCACAGTTGCCCCGACTGGTACACTATCTATGATTGCAGATTGTTCAAACGGAATGGAACCTGCATTTGCTCTTGTGTTTGAAAAGAGAGTTACTGTTGGAAGATTCTTCTATACAAACAAGATTGTCGAAGAAGTTTTGAAAGAAAATGGACTTTACAGCGATGAACTTCTTGCAAAGATTGCAGATAACTATGGTTCACTGAAAGGACTTGATGAAATTCCACAATGGATGCAAGATGTCTTTGTAACGGCAATGGATATCCACTGGGCTGATCATCTTATGGCTCAGGCAGTATGGCAAGATTGGATTGGAAATGCAATTGCAAAAACAATCAACATGCCATATGATGTAACTGCAGAAGATGTAAAATCTGCTTACCTGTTAGCACATGAATTAGGACTAAAAGGAATTACGGTTTATCGTGATGGTTCTAGGCACAAGCAGGTACTTCACATGACAAGTGAAAATGCACAAAAGACATTTGAGGTTACACCCACCGAGCATGTTA
This sequence comes from uncultured archaeon, assembly GCA_950073955.1. Classification (GTDB taxonomy): domain Archaea; phylum Thermoproteota; class Nitrososphaeria; order Nitrososphaerales; family Nitrosopumilaceae; genus Nitrosopumilus. The sequence continues at coordinate 3,287 of CATMRH010000001.1, forward strand.
CTGGTTTTGTAACAGCAAATATCACAAACCCATACATTAAATCTCAAGTCAATGCTGCACTTGCAATTAAGGTTCATGACGAAGAAATTAAAGCTGAATCTATAATACACGAAGAAATTTCAGAAGATCGTTTGTGTCCTACATGTAAAAACAATCTTGTCTTTGTAGAAGGTTGCAGTATGTGCATTGAATGTGGATACAGCGGTTGTACTTCTGGATAAATAATAGAATCACAACTTTTTTACTTTCTTTCCTTTACTAATCTACATGGACAAGAAAATTCTAGGCGTAGTTACAGGCATAGCAGTAATTATTGCTGTTGCAGCAGCTGTTTTGAACTCATCTAGTCCAGATCCAGAAATTATTACTATTCTAGAACCTAATGAAAAAATTGGTCTTGTAATTAATTCCCCAAATCAATTTGTAACACTACAAGAATTAGATCAGATTTACTCTAAAGCCTCAAGTACTGGAATTGGAAGAAGTAATGTCTATCTTTTTTGGAATCTAGTTGAACCTGTACGAGGAGAGTATGATTGGCAACAATCAGACACATTGATGAGCTTTAACAAAAAAAATAATCTCAAAGTCACACTTTACTTTTCTATAATTAATGGAGAAACACTTGGACCTTTTCCAAGTTGGATTGGTAAACCACCTCTTAATTTCTTAGGAGAAGATAGAGTTGTTAGTGTCCTTGATGCAATTTTATCAAGATATGATAATATAGATACCCTAATTCCTTCAGGAGAAACAGAGTCTCAATTTAGATTTTATGAGCAGAACATTCCTGTCTATAAAGAACTATTCAATGGAGTATATGATAAAATTAAAGAGAAACATCCAGATGTAAAAATAGGAAATGCGTTTGCATTACATAATGTTTTAAATAAAAACTTGCAATATATTGTATCTGATTTAGCTATTGGTGATTTTGTAGCATTTTCTTATTCCCCAGTTGATGTTCTAAATGATATTGTTAAAACTCCACAACAAGCAAAACAAGATCTACAACAAGTATTTGATCTGGTAGGCGATAAAAAAGTTGGAATTTTTGAGATTAGTTGGAGTACCTCCGATTTTGTTGGGGGAAGCGATTCCACACAAACAAAGTTTTTAGAAAAATCCTTTGAATTTTACACTGAAAATAAATCTGAATTGGAATTTTTTACTTGGTATAGACAGTATGACAAGCCTGAAGGAACATGTGTGATTGATGAACAGGGAATTGGTGATGATACCCTAACTGTTGGGGGTTCTGGTTTTGGAAGCAGTGAACATGTTATTGAACGATTAAGTAACTACATCTGTAATGCTGGTTTGATCAATGATGATGGAATTTCAAAATCAAGCTGGAATGAATTTAAAAAACAAATTGAAATGATCAATTAAAATGATTTCCTTAATTTTATCTGAATCAGCATTAGAACTTGTTCCATCTGAATTAAAACATCATCCATCAGTTATTTCTCATGCAAGAAAACTTGGAAAACGCACATCAGAAATTTTACTAGATAATTCTTGGCATTTTGCAGCTATGAAAGGAATCAAAAATGAAATGAAAAGAGGACGACCAGATCTAGTGCACTTTTCAATACTTGAAGCTACTACAATTCCATTATATCTACAAAACAAAATGAAATTTTTTGTTCATACAACTGATGATAAAGTGATATACTTTGGTCAAAATGTTCATGTGCCTAAATCATATCATAGATTTGAAGGTCTAATTGAAAAATTGTATCAAGAAAAAAAAATTATAACAAATAATGATGTATTACTTGAGATTAAGGAAAAAACATTTCCAGAGTTATTAGATGAGATTAATCCATCAAAAGTAATTGGACTTTCAACTAAAGGTACACTAAACTCATATGAAAAAATTGCTGCAGAAATATCAGATAATACATGTATTGTAATTGGAGGATTCCAAAAAGGAAATTTTTCTGATTCAATTGAAAACAAAATAAGTACTTTGTATTCTATTGGTAATGAATCGTTTGAAGGTCATGTTGTAGTTGCTAGGATGCTTTATGAGTATGAAAAAACCATTTTTATGTAGGAACTAAAATTTGCATTCTGTTGCAGTCATAGTATAGCCTGGTTAGTATTCGGGGTTTCCAACCCTGTGACGCGGGTTCGAATCCCGCTGACTGCATTTTTTCATAATAATGAGAACCAATTTTTAGGTGTACTTTTAAAAATTATTATGAAACCCGCAGTTAGAAAAATTGCAATGGAGAGAATGCAAATTCTTATTGAAAATGCAATTACTAACGCCAAAACAAATCCTGAACTTTCTCAGCGTCAGGCTTTACTCGCTCGTCGAATTAGCAGTAGACATAAAATTCGAATGCCTTATGATTTGAGGATGGTTTTTTGCAAAAAATGCAAGTCCTTCATTGCGCCTGGAATTAATTCTAGAATCCGTCTAGGAAGAGCATCTGTCAAGTCGATCAGAATATCTTGTTACTTGTGTGGGCATACTTATCGTAAAATAATACCTCAATGATTTATAAGACGATTCTTAATTTTTTCACTTCATGGCAAAGGTATACGATGTACCACCGGATGTATTGATAGGAAGACTTGCAGCTATTCTAAAGAATGAAGATATTCCTGCACCTTCATGGATTCCATTTGTCAAAACTGGAGCTCATGCTGATAAACCACCACAAGACAGAGAATGGTGGCATACTAGATGTGCATCATTGATGAGAAAAATTTACCTTAATGGTCCTATTGGAGTTAATGAACTAAGAAATGAATATGGTGGTGGTAGACCATCTGGGTATGGAGCTGCACACCACAAAGATGCTAGTGGTGCAATTATCCGTAATGCCATTCACGGATTAGAAAAACTTGGTTATCTAGAGAAAGTTGAGAAGAAAGGCCGTGTTATTTCCAAACAAGGAATGCAAAAACTCGATAGACTAGCAACAGAAATTCTTAAAGAACTAATTGTAGAAAATCCTCAATTGAAAGTATATACTTAGATTTAAAATGAGTTTTCCAAATCCGGATGAACCAGAATATCATGGACATTCCCATAATGATGGAACAGAACCTCACTCCCATGATGGTTCAGAACCTCATGAACATTCGCATAGTGAGGCAGAAATTTCAGCACAAAAAGAACAAATTCTAAAACAGATTCTTACATCAGAAGCCAGAATGAGATTAAATAATATCAAAATGGTAAAACCAGAATTGTCTAACCTTGTAGAACAATATCTCATTGGAATGGCCACTCAAAGAAAGATTCCTGGTCAAATAACTGATGATCAACTAAAGCAAATCTTGCTCTCTATTCAGCAACCAAAACGAGATTTCAAGATAAATCGAATCTAATTCTGATAAAATATAATTATGGGTCTAAAATTGGGTTAGTCATGAAAGCAGTTGTATACACTGAATATGCACCAGATGATAATTTTGCTAAAATACTCAAAGTCCAAGATATTGATGACCCAAAACCAAAAGCAGATGAAGTAGTTTTTGAAGTTAAATCTGCTGCAATAAATTTTAATGATATTTGGGGAATGAGAGGAAATCCAGTTCCTGTTCCATTACCACACGTATCAGGATCTGATGCAGCAGGAGATGTAATTGCAGTAGGTGATGATGTTAAAAATATCAAAGTTGGAGACAAAGTAGTTTCTCATTCGAACATGTCATGCAGAGTTTGTAAAGCATGTACTGATGGTAGAGAATTTGATTGTCTTAAGAGAACTATTTGGGGATTCCAGACTGGCCCAAATTGGGGAGCATTTTCTGAAATTACCCATCTACCAGAAGTTAATGTAGCAAAAATTCCAGAAGGACTATCATATGATCAAGCAGCCGCTGCATCTATGACTTTACTGACATCATGGCATATGTTAGTTGGAAGAGCCAAAATTACACCAGGACAAACTGTCTTGATTATGGGTGGTGGTTCTGGAGTAGGCAGCTTTGGTATTCAAATTGCAAAACTATACAATTGTGATGTTATTGCAACAGCAAGTCCAAATAAACTAGACAAATGTCTCGCACTTGGAGCAGATTATGCAGTAGACCATAGAAAAGAAGACTGGCATAAAGAAGTCAGAGCAATTACAAAAGAGATAGCAAAGAAGAAAGGCGAAGCACCAGGAATTGATATCTCCTTTGATCACATTGGTGAGACACACTGGAACAAACAACTAACCTTACTCAAATATGGTGCAACTCTTGTTTCATGTGGTGCAACTACTGGATACAATGCCCAAACTGATCTAAGACATGTCTTCTTTAAAGGAACTAATATCTTAGGTTCAACACAAGGAACTAAAGCTGAATTAGAACAAGGTCTTTACTGGATGGGTCAAGGAAAAATCAAAGCAACAATTGATTCAACAAATACCTTTGAACAAGCAGCAGAGGCCCATACAAAGATGTTAACTGGAAACCTCTTTGGCAAAGTCTTACTGAAGCCAGAAGGCGTTTAGTCATTTAATGACACAGCTATTCCGTAGCCTCATTTTTGTTCCTGGAAATAATTCAAGATTTCTCCAAAAAGCAAAAAAGCTTAAAGCTGACATTGTTTGTTTTGATCTAGAAGATTCTGTTCCAGACAATGAAAAGGAAAATGCAAGGAAACTAATCAAATCTGCATTAAAGTCTCGTAAATCATACGTATCTTCAATTTTTGTTCGTACTAACTCTTTGACATCTGGAGAAATTCCTTCTGATCTTAAGCAAGTAGTTCAAAAAGGCATTGATGGAATCGTTATTCCTAAAGTAAACAATATCAAAGATATGAAAAAAATTGAAAAAATACTATCTGGATTAGAAAAGACACGAAAACTAAAACCAATTCAAATAATTCCCTCCATTGAATCTGCAGAGGGAGTGGTTAACGTATTCAGCATTGCATCTTTTGGAAAAAGAGTTTCTGCAGTTGTCTTTGGTGTTTTTGATCTGCTAAATGATCTAGGAATTGAATATACAAAAGAATCACAAGGAGCCAAGTATTCAAGAGCAAAAATTCCTATTGACGCACATGCAGCTGGAGTTGCAGTAATAGATGCAATTTGGCAGGATCTTAAAGACCCTAAAGGATTAGAAAAAGATTGCAAAATTGGAAAAAGTCTTGGGTATTCTGGAAAAAGTATCATACATCCAGATCAAATTCCTGTTGTACACAAATTGTTCCATCCAAACAAAAGTGAAATTTTATGGGCCAAGAAAGTATGTAAAGTCTATCTTGAATCAACAAAAAAAGGAAAGGGTGCTACAACAGTTGATGGAAAAATGATAGATGAAGTACATTTCAAACAAGCAAAAGTACTTCTTGAACTTGTAAAACAATCATGATTGATCTTCTTGATCCTACAAATGTAATTACTAGTATGTTCAATTCTGAAAAATATGATGATATGTATAATTATTGCAAAAATTTGCTTGAAAAAATTCCCAATGATATGGTTGCACTCCAGAATATTTCTCTGTCTTTGATATATTTGAAAAAATATAAGGAAGCTATTATTTATTGTGACAAAGTTCTAGAAATAAAAAATTCAGATATTTATGCACTAAAAAATAAGATCTATGCTCTAGAAAATTTGAAACAATATGAACAAGTTCTAAAACTGTGCAAACAAATTCTTTCTACAAATTCTAAAGATGTCTGGGCTCTAAACAGTATGGGACTATCTCTAAATGAACTAAATCGACATCAAGAAGCACTTGAATATTATGAAAAATCTCTTAAAATAGATCTAGATGATGTTACTGCTTTAATGAATAAAGCTATTTCCCTTAGTCATTTAGGTAACTACAAAGATGCAATAGAATTTTATGATAAAGCTCAAACAATTGATTCAAGTCTAAAAGAAGCATCTATTGTAAAATCCCAATTATTTGAAAAATTAGGTATGAAAGATGATGCATTTTTAGCTGCGCAAGGCGTACTTAACAAAGAAATGGAAAAAATCAAGATAGATGCCAAAGAAAACAAATGCTCTGTTTTTCATCAATTTTGTGAAGATGAATATGAAAAGTATGATTCTAAATAATTCCTTTTGATATTGATCAAAATAATTTTATACATATAATTCATATCAGTTTTTGATGTTTACTGGAATCATAGAAGGAACTGGTATAGTGGAAAAGATTTCCAAAAATACAAAAAATAGAAGTGCTATCCAAATGACTGTAAATCTAGGGAAACATGCTAAGGGACTAAAAATTGGGCAAAGCGTTGCTCTTAATGGAGTTTGTCTTACTGCAACAAAACTATCAAAATCTAGTTGTATTTTTGAAATGATTGAAGAAACAACAAAAAAAACTGATCTTGGAAACCTAAAAGTTGGTGGAATTGTAAATATTGAACGAAGTTTAAAAGTTGGTGATAGATTAGAAGGACATTTTGTTTTAGGTCATGTTGATGGTGTGGGAACTATTAAAAAAATTCTGAAAAAACCTAAAGAGGTTCAAGTTTGGTTTGAAGTTCCAAAAAAACTATCAAATTATGTAGTGAAAAAAGGTTCTATTGCTATAGATGGAATTAGTTTTACTGTTGTCAATGTCAAAAATACTCTTGCATCAGTGTCAGTGATTCCTCACACCATTGAAGTTACAAATTTTCGCACCAAAAAAGTGGGCGACAAAGTTAATATTGAAACTGATATTCTTGGTAAATATATTCTAAAATAAAGCCAATTATCTACAATTTTAGTGGTAATTACTACTTTTTTAGTAAACTTTATAATTAGTTTATAACAATTTTTGTATATGTCACTTGAATCTGGATTAGAATCTCTAAAACGTGGAGAATTTATTCTGTTGTTTGATTCAGCTGGACGAGAAAATGAAATTGATATGGTTGTAGCTGCAGAGTTTGTTACACCAGAACATGTTGCAAGAATGCGTCAGCATGCTGGTGGATTGTTATGTATTGCAATAGATCATAATTTTGCAACATCACTTGAATTAAGATACATGCATGAAATTCTTGCTGATTCTCCAATTTCAAACAAGGAGATGATTATGGGTCTAGCACCTTACGGTGATTATCCAACTTTTTCATTGTCTGTAAATCATTATCGAACTTACACTGGAATTACTGACAAAGACAGAGCATTGACAATTAACGAAATGGCAAATATCTTTAATGTTGAAAATAAACAGAAAAAATTTGCTTCATCTTTTAAAACTCCAGGTCATGTTCCTTTATTGATAGCATCTAAAGGAATGTTAGCTGCACGTCAAGGACATACTGAAATGTCTGTTTATTTAGCTCAAATTGCAGGATTGACTCCAGTTACTGCAATTTGTGAAATGATGGATGCTGAAACATATGCTGCATTATCTGTAGATAAGGCAGAAAAATTTGCAAAGCAAAATGGATTCCCATTAATTGATGGGAAAGAACTTTTAGAATACGCCAAGGTGCATTAGTTTTGAATATTGCTGTAGTGGTTTCGGAATTCAATAAAGAAGTGACATCTAGGATGCTTTCTGTAGCTCAAGAAAAAGCAAACTTGATGAAATTAAAAATTATTTATACATGTAAAGTTCCTGGTGCCTTTGATATGCCTATTATTGTGGATGCATTATTGAAGAAAAAAGATGTTGATGGTATAGTCACTTTAGGCGCGATAATTAAGGGCCAAACAAAACATGATGAGGTGATCTCTCATTCTACTGCAAAATCACTTATTGATTTATCCATAAAATACCAAAAACCTGTTTCTTTCGGAATATCTGGTCCTGGAATGCAGGAAAGACATGCTTATGCTAGAATAAGACCTGTTGCTGAACGTGCAGTTGAAGCAGTTGTAAAAATCTTTGAAGAACTACAGAGGATCCAAAAATGATTCAACTTAGCATCTTGAAAATTAGTGCATATGGTCCTTGGACATTGACACTAGGAAGTGATAGAGAACATGAACTACAAATGCTTCAAGCATCACTTTACAAAGAAGTACAGAAACTATTTTCTGAAAAAAATTGTCTGGTTTTTCCTAATAGAGCCGATGAATTTTTTGTAGTTTCAAACGGACTTGAGTTATATGATCATATTCAAATCCAAAAAGCACTAGAAAAATTATTTGATATACGTTTAACCATTTCAATTGGTTATGGTGAATCTCCATTTGAAGCAAACTTAAAGGCATATGAAGGAAAGAAAAATGAAACCATATTAAACAAAGAACATAATATTTTTGGTTTTGTTAATGGTAAATCTGACTCAAAAGTTTCAATTATGCATTTAGATGTAGATGATCTTACTTCAAGAAGACAAATTAATTCCCCTTATGAAATTTCATCAATAATTTTTGAACTATATTCAAAGATGTCAAAATTTTTTCTGGAAAAAAACTCTCTTACTTTTTTTATGGGTGGTGATAACTTTATGGTAATTGCAAGTGATGATGCAAAAAATTCTGTACAGAATTTCATTGACATGATTAAAAGTGATGACAAAATTTCTTTGAATTGTGGAATTGGTAATGGATACACTTCTAGAGAAGCAGTAAAACTAGCCACACAATCTCTTGATACTATACGAAAAATTCGAGATTCAGGTAAAGAAAAACCTGAAGTTTATGAATTGTCATGTTAATTAAAAATCTAAGTATTTTATCAGGTCAAGAATTAGATTTTGTTTCAAATACTGATATCAAAATTCAGAATAAAATATTTAAAAAAATTCAACCAAAAATTAGACCAAGTGTTAAAGAAGAATCTATAGATTGTGAAGGTCTTCTATTGATTCCTGGATTTATCAATGCTCATACACACATAGGTGATTCTATTGGAAAAGATGTTACACTAAATAGTTCTGTTGATAAGAGAATTCATCCTGTATTTGGAGCTAAATCTAAAATTCTAAAAAATACTTCACCAGAAAATCTAGCTAATTTTATGAAAAACACATGTCATTCAATGTTAAGAAAAGGAATCACAACATTTGTTGATTTTAGAGAAGGTGGATTAGATGGTGTTGCTTTACTCAAAAAAGTATTATCTGATGTTCCTTTACGTTCAATTATTCTAGGTAGAGTGGAATTTTATCAAGGATCCACAGAAATCAGAAAAAATATGCCTTTTCCTAGAGAAAAAATTGAAGATCTTACTGAGCTCCTCAAAAAATGTGATGGAATTGGTGTAAGTGGTGCCAATGAAAATAGTACATCAGTGCTAAGTTATTATTCAAAAACAACAAAACTTAGAGCTATACATTCTTCTGAAACGAAACAAAGTGTTTCTACATCAAAAAAAATTACCGGAAAATCTGAAACAGTTCGGGCTTTATCTCTAAAACCTCATTTTTTGGTTCATATGACTTTTGCTTCAAAAGGTGATCTTAGTGCTGTGGCAAAGAAAACTAGAGGAATTGTAATCTGCCCAAGGGCTAACTCATCTCTAGCTGAGGGAATTCCAGACATAGAATTGATGCAAAAGGCAGGATGTACATTAGCTTTAGGTACAGATAATGTAATGATAAATTCTCCTGATATGTTTAGAGAAATGGATTTTCTTTGGAAAGTAACTATGGGGATTCACAAAAAAAGAATTGATCCAAAAGAAATTCTTAAAATGGCTACAGTTAATGGAGGAAAAATTTTGAAAAAAGATATTGGAGTAATTGAAATTGGAAAAATTGCTGATTGTATTTTTCTTGACAAGCATGCATTAGATTTAGAACCAATGCACAATCCACATGCATCAATTGTTCATAGAGCATCAGAATCTGCCATTAAAGCAGTAATGATTGGAGGTAAAATCGTATATGGAAAAATCTAAACCTTATGTAATTCTAAGTGCAGCAACATCAGTTGATGGAAAGATTGCTACTAGAGCAGGTGATTCAAATCTATCTTCAAAACAAGATAAAGTGAGACTTCATAAACTAAGATCTAAAGTTGATGCAATTCTTGTTGGAAAAAATACAGTTTTACTTGATAATCCTTTGTTAACTGTACGATACGCTAGAGGAAAAAATCCAATCAGAATAATTTTAGATTCTAAAGGTACTATATCTAAAAAATCAAAAATTTTACAAACAAGTGATAAAATTCCAACGATCATAGCTGTATCAAAAAAAATCAGTAAATCAAATTTTGATAAACTATGCAAATTTCCTGTGGACATAATTGTTGCTGGTAAAAATTCTGTGAATATTAAATTATTAATGAAAAAACTTTCCGACAAAAAAATTAATACAATACTTGTTGAAGGTGGCGGAACTGTTAATTGGGAATTTATTAAACATAATCTTTTTGATGAATTGATCATTACTTTATCTCCATTTTTAATTGGAGGAAATGATGCAATTTCTTTTGTTCAGGGAAAGGGTTTTGAAAAAATTTCAAACTCACCTAATCTCCGCCTTAAGTCAATCAAGAGGCTCAAAAATCATGTTGTTTTGTATTATGTTAAGGTGTAAGTTATATACCTAATTTAAAATAAAATTACAAGAAATTGGCAGTAAAAAAGAAAGCTACAGCAAAAAGAAAAACTACAAAAAAGAAGGTTACTAAATCAAAAACAAAAAAACTACCATTTGGTGGATATGCAATCAATTTTGCAGGTCGTAAAGAAACTGTAGAACAAGTCTTTGGAAATAAACCAATTGCACCAAGTGAAATGACCAAAAGAATTTGGAAATTTGTAAAATCTAAAAAACTTGCTAATCGTTAAACCCATTGGTTTACGAAGAATCGTAACTACTTTCACTTTTTAATTATTTTTCTTAAAACAAATTAGGCAATTCTTACTTATGAAAAATCTATTCTACGTAGTGATGATATGTAAGATTATCATAAAATCTGACTGATTTTATGTTTACAAATTCTAACATTCCATATCTTGATAATTCTCTTCCAAATCCACTATGTTTTATTCCTCCAAATGGAATTCTTGGATCCGAAATTACTACATTGTTGACACTGACAATTCCTGATTCAATTCGTCTAGACATTTTGTCTGCTTTTGCAAGATCTTTTGTCCAAATACTTGCACCTAAACCAAATTCAACATTATTGGCTAATTTTATTGCCTCACTTTCATTCTCTACGATTGTAATTGGAGCTACTGGCCCAAATGTTTCTTCTTGTGCAATTCTCATATCTGGTTTAATATTTGTAAGAATTGTTGGTTGGTAGAAGAATCCTTTACCATCAATCTTAGAACCTCCCAAAAGGATTTCAGCTCCTTTTTCTTTTGCATCTTCTACAATTCCTGAAATTGTTTCTAAACCCTCTTTACTTGAAAGTGGTCCAATATCTGTTTCCATAGATGTTGGATCTCCAATTTTGAGTTGAGACGCTTTTTTAATAAATAATTCAATGAATTCTTTTGCAACATTTTTTCCAACAAAGAATCTCTTTGAAGCTACACAACTTTGACCACAATTGATGAATCTACCCTTTACTGCTCCTTCTGCAGCTTTTTCAATAATTGCGTCATCTAATACTATGAAAGGATCACTTCCACCTAATTCTAAAACACATTTTTTCAAATGCATTGCAGCTCTTTCACCTACTTTTGCTCCTGCATTTGTACTTCCAGTAAAGGTTACAGCACTGATATCAGAGTCAATTAGGTGGTTTGCAACATCTACGCTTCCTATTACTGTCTGAAAAATTCCATCTGGCACACCTGATTCAGTAAATGCTTTTTCAATTTCAATTCCTGATTGTAGTGTAATGCTGGATGGTTTCATCACAATTACATTTCCTCCCATTAAACATGGAGCTGCGAATCTTAATGCCTGCCAATAAGGAAAATTCCAAGGCATGATAGAACCAATTACCCCTAATGGTTCAAAAGTTAGGAAACTCTTTCTTGCGTCTGTGTTTAATACTTCATCAGAAAGAAAACTGTCACCATGATCAGCATAAAATTCTAATGCCCAAGAACATTTTTCAACTTCTCCAATTGATTCTTTGAGGGGTTTACCCATTTCAGTTGTTGCAACTTTTGCAAGTTTTGTTTTATTTTTCTTTAGGTATTCTACTAAATTGTAAATGTAACTTCTACGTTTCTCGTAATCTTTTTTCCATTCTGGAAATGCTCTTTTTGCTTTTCCCACTAAGTCAAACACTTGATTTTTGTCCATTGAAGAGAATGTTGCAATTTCTTCACCAGTAGCTGGATTTACTGTAGTGATTTGAGTCAAGGATATTTCACCAATTTCTCCTAATTTAATCTAGTCTTATTTCCAGATCTAATTAGAATATTTGTTGCATATCCTTTTTCAATTCATCAATTTTCCTTGAATATGCTTTTTTGGATTTATCATTCTTTTTTAGATTTAGAACACTTCCACATGTTGGGCATTTGAACATATCATCAAGTGCTGTTTCAAAGGTCACTCTTGGACAATCTTCATTACCACAATGATAAAAGTCAGAAGCATTTTCATAATCTAATCTTTGTTGCAATCTTTCTGTAATTTTCTTTTTTTGATTTTCAATAAAATGTTCAACTTCTTCCCTTCTAGTTCTCCATCTATAGACAAACCAACCTTTTCTTTCGTCTTTTACTCTGATTCCAGTTATGAGAGACTTTCCAAATAGATCATACAAAACTTTTCTTACCATGTTGATTCTGAGACCTGTAGAACTTGCAATTTCTTCATCGGTTGCATCTTCAGCTTTAAGCAGAGATCTAGCAACTTTGAGATATTCATCTCCTCCAATCATGGAAGCAATTCTAACAAAAGGATCCTCGTATTTGTCTATCAACTCTAATCACTCCAAATTTTCTACTATTAATTCCTTGTTTCGTTTACTTGCACATTTTTGCCCTTTTTTGTGGGTATTATTTTCCTAATTGCATCTGGAAACGCCTTCTCAAATTGTTTACCTTTTTGGATACGATCTAAAAGTATTGCTAATGCACTAATCTCTGAGTGTGGTTGACTTCCAACCCCTACATTATAGTCTGCTAATTCATAAATTTCCCTTGGTACTTTTTCAGCACCTACAACAACTAACAGATTTTCTTCTTTACGAAGTTTCTCCTGTACATCATTAATGCTTTCTCCATACATTGTAAGATGTATAACTCGAAAGTTTTCATCCTTTTTCTTTTTTACAATAGATTTCCATTTATCAATAAATTCAACCACAAAATTTCCTCCCCAAGTTTTATTGATCTTTTCTAGAGATTCTTTGATTTCAGGATTGACTTCAGTCATGAAAATCCTCTTTGCCCCAAATGCCCTTGAAACTAGTGCAACATGTGTTGTAACTCTATCATCTCTTACAAGACGTTGTCCTATTCTAACTACCTCAATTACCAAATGCTTTTTCAACTCCTTCCAAAACATTTCTTTCAAATTTAGGTGATTTTTGACTATTCATAATATCTCCAATTAATTCTTTAAGTTGATTAACATTTTTTCCTGTTTTTGCAGAAAGTGAAATACATTTTTTATTTTCAGTTAAGTTAAGTATGTCGATTTTCTGCTCAATCTCTTCATTTTTTAACAAATCTATTTTATTTAATGCATAGATCATCCTATCTTTTTCAACTCCTAACTCACTTAACGTTCTCATACAACTAGCAAATTTCTTTTTTAACTCAATTAATGAATCAGCAATATCAATTACAACAATTATGATATCTGTATGTTTCAATTCTTCTAATGTTGATTTGAATGCATCTATCATATATGCCGGCAATTTACTGATAAAACCAACTGTATCTGAGATTAAGAACGGTTCTTGATTAATTGTTACCCTTCGTATAGTTGTAGAAAGTGTTGTAAACAGTTCTTTACTCTCAGCTTTTGTTTCTCCTGTCATTTTGTTAAACAATGTTGTTTTTCCTGAAGAAGTATAACCTGCTAGTGAGATTATCTTGAATCCCATTCTCTTTCTTCCCTGTCTATGAAGCTCTCTTTGTTTACCCGCCTTTTCCAGTTTAGATCTTACTGTCTGCATTCTATGTTTGATATCATTGTAGTAAACATCAACCTCAAATTTTCCTATTCCCATAAATCCTGGTTGTTCTCCCATGTTTGAAAGACGAACTTTTTCTTTCGCTCTAGACATCTCATATCTTAATTGAGCTAATTTTACTTGTAATTTTGACTCTGCATTTGATGCTCTACTTTCAAAAATTTCAAGAATTAATCCTTCTCTATCTAAAACTTCTCTATGTAAAACTGATGCAATATTATAGTTTTGACTTGGTTTTAAAATTTCATCAAATACAATTACATCTGGTCTAAGTTTTTCCGATAATTCTTCTAGTTTTTCTAAAACTCCGCCACTCATTCCATATTTCCGTTTTTGTAGAAATTTTGCAGTTATTGTATGAACTACTTGGTATCCTGCGGCATCACACAATCCTTTGGCTTCATTAATTGCGTCTTCCTTATCATATGTGATTAAAATTGCCGAATTCATTTTAATTCAATATTTTCAGTATTATTCAAGTTAAAGATTCTACCTGTTTTGATAAATTATTCAGATTTTTTTAATGTTTTTTCTATATTCATGTTCAACACAATTTCTGCTATGTCACTAGCATATTCAGAAACTCTTCTGATATTTTCAGTCATTCTTCTAATTCTGTAAATCTCCTCTTCGTCTGTGAGTGATTTTGAAGCATCTCTAACTTTTTTCTCATATTTGGCAATTTCATTTGTTTTTCCAATGGTTTTTTCTGCCTGTGAATAATCTTCTTTGAATAATGCCAGACATGAATCATCTAAAACCGATAAACAAAATTCATTCATATCTTGGAGTTTTTCAAAAATCTCTTTCTTGACTGATTTTTTGAACTCAAGAAGATCCTTTGCAATAAATGCTGCATGATCTCCTACTCTCTCTATATTTTTTACAACTAGTCTATATCCAAGGCAATTTCTGGCATTTCTAAAACCCATCTCTTTTAGCATGTGTTCATTTTGTATTGCTATCTTTAACTGACGAATTATATAAAATCCAAATCTATCTACTTCATCATCTGTATTGATTACTTCTTGAGCTAGTTCTAAATTATTTTCCTTTACTGCTAAAATTGCATCACTAGACATTGATTTAGCTAAGTGAATCATTCTTTTGAATGCCCCATCGACTGATAATTCTAGTAAATTGACTAGAACCTGTACTGTAATTCCTCCACTTGAGTCAGAAATAATTTCAGAACCCATCAACATTCGCTTAACGGCTTCTTTTACAGTTTTTCTTTGATTAGGACTCAATCTACCATTTTTTGGTTTAACATTAATCGTTTTGAATCCCAAAAAATATAGAGAAATTAATTTTCTAACAATCGAAGCTGCTTCCTCTTCAGTATTGATCTCTATTGTTGCATCTTCTTTTTTTTGGATATGAGATTCAAATTTTGGTGGATAAAGTTCTAATGTTGATGATCCTTTTCTGACTATTCTAATTTGGTCTCCTTGTTTTAGACCTAAATCCAAAACCCATTGTTTTGGTAATGAAACTATGTATGATGATTTTCCTGTAAATTGAAGTTTTCTTGTTTCTCCTCTTTCTTCCATGATCTAAAGAGAAAAAACCATTCTATATAGTTTGAGACTTGTAATATAGTTTAACATTGAACTAATATTTGGAAAAGATCACCAATGTGCGTGGATCAAACTCTAAAGCTTCAATATTCACTTGATGCATTATTCGGAAATGGCGTATCCAAAAATTTACCAAAAAATATTGAAATAACTTTTTCACGAAAGACTGGAAGAATAAGAACTGTTTCACATAAAGGAAAATTACTATGCACTTTGAGAATAGATGGAGGTTTAGCAATTAGTCCCTATTTTGCTCAAATTTTACTAAAAAGTAAAACATTTCGAGAAAACTGTATTGAAATAAATAAAGACGCTGCTCCATTTGTCAAGGAAGGAAGATCTGTATTTTGTAAGCATGTAATATGGTGTGGAAAAAAAGTACGTATTTCTGCAGATACTCCAATATTATTCAAAAATAAAGTCATTGCAGTTGGTAAGGCTGTTCTATCATGTGAGATGATTTTAGATTTTGATAGGGGCGTGGCAGTTAAGGTCAGAGATAGTTTAAAAAGTCGTAAAGAGGAAATAGAATTATGATGCGAGGAGGAAATCGCGAAATGCGAAGAATGATGGACAAGATGGGTCTTGATATGAGTGAGCTCTCAAATGTTCAAGAGGTAATAATTAAGACAGACAAAAAAGAGATTATTCTTACTAAACCCTCCGTTACTGAAATGAAAGCAAAAGACAGCTCCATTTTTACAGTAACTGCAGATAGTTATGAGGAAAGAGAATTAGAGGTTCCAATTTTCTCAGAAGAGGATATTCAACTAGTCGGTCAGCAAGCTGGAGTTGATGAAGAAAAAGCTAAAAACGCTTTAGAGGAAGCTAAAGGTGATCTTGCAAGAGCAATATTACTTCTAACTACCGGATAAAATCTCAATTTTTGTGCCTAAAAACCAATTAAAAATGAATGATTTAAGTAATGGAATTGTTGAATTTTTGGTGTAATGAGCAACATTGCTGAATCTAAAGTTACTGGAATAATCAAATCTTTAAACGCCTTAGAAGATGATCTAGATTCCCTCTATAGCAAAGTATCTGATATGAAAAAACAACTTTCTGTAAAGGCACAGAACGAAATTGATGTCTTGTTAGAAAAAACTCGAGAAATGGCTACAAAAGAAGCTGAAGTTATCATTAATGCGTCAAAAGAAAAGGCAACGACAGAATCTACAAAAATTACTAAAGAAGGTGAGGCGAAACTATCTGAAATCCAGTCAAATGTTGATGCTAATTTTGACAAAGCCGTGAAACACGTTGTGTCAACTGTTTTGAAGGCATAAATCTAAATCGTATATTTCATTTTACCAAATATCGATCCCTTACTGAATACTCGTATTGGAATTGCAACTACTTATGGTAAACCATACTATAGATTTTCAACATATCTTAAGACCCTCAAATTATCTTTTGATTCTATTCTTCCTGAAGAAATTCTAGATTATTCTGGACATCTAATTCTTACCACCATGAAAGAGTCTCCAAAAAAATGTGAAAAACCAATATTTCATGAAGATATCTTTGAACATCATCCTACTGTAACTAGAGGTATAATGATGCAAAGACTCAATCAAGATTTTGAAGAAGAAGATCTAATATTAGGAATTGACCCAGGACAAAGAACTGGTTTGTCGGTATTTTACTATGGAAAAGAAATTGAGAGTTCATTTCATTCCTCAGTTGAAGAATTGGTTTTTCATATTATTCAAATTTTAGGAGGCCTTAGAGCAAAAAGAAAAATTGTAAAAATTGGAAATGGAAATATGGCAATTGCAAAACAAATTGTGACTATGCTTAATCTTAATTTTTGTTCATCTTTTGAATTGGAATTTGTTGATGAACGAAAAACTAGTCTAAAAATTAAAAATTTTAATCAAAGAGGAAAACGAGATATGCTTTCTGCAAAGTATATCTCACAACGAGATGGATATAGACATTCTATTCTACCTCTATCGATGACGGGTTAAAAAAATCAGAAATTTCATTGTAAAAATTTTTACAAATCCACGAGTTTGGTATTTTTTCTTTTCTTCATGCCTGTAAAATGATTAAAGTATGAAAATATCACAGATTTTCTCTGTTTTTTTTAAAAAAAATGAAATTTTTAGTCAAACAACTATATAACAGAGTGTCATTTTTTCAAAAAATACAATATTCAGATCAGCTATACATATTTATTGAAGATTATTCGTTTTTTTTGAAACTAATAACTTTGATCGCAAAATAATTTAAAATATTTTCATGTTTTTCTATTTTTTTATACATATTTTATCGATCTATTCTTATATAGTTGTGAATTCTATAATAAAATACCAAGATGACTTGTAAAGGAATTTGTGTTAGATACAAGGCTCAAAAGCCTGTAGGAACCGGAAGATATGCTTCTGGACAACGTCGATGCCAAATTTGCGAAATCTTCATCAAATGGGAAGGACTTTGGTGTCCATGTTGTGGATATAGATTAAGAACAAAACCACGTAATCTAAAATACAAAGCAAAATTACGTGCTAGAGTTGAAGCTGATTCTATTGAAGCTAAAGCAGCTGCAAAAACTCAATCAGAAGAGATTGAAGTTGGTGTAGCTGTAAAAGCAAAATCAAAAGCTAAAACAATAAAATCCAAAGCAACGATAAAGGAAAAAACTCCTTGCACATACTGTGAAAAACTGTTTGTATATGCAGACAAACATGAAAAGAATTGCAAGAAAAATCCAAACATCGAAATTTCCCAAGAAAGTGAATCAATAGCAATAAAAGTATAAGATTTGTTCATAGCTTATTGAACCCTCCAAATGGATTTTCCCAAAAAGTGGTAAATTTGGAGAGCCGTACTTTTTTTTTACAGATTCAAAAATTTGAAAACGGATATTTTATTTCTATTACAGAAGGAACTAACAAAATAGGTTCTATGGTTATTTCTTTAGCAACTGGACCTACACCAATTACAACAACTATTATCCCATCTAGAACTGAATCTATTTTTCTAAAACTTATCGCTGAACGAATTAGCACCAGGATGAGAGGCATTGCTTTAGTTTCTACCTTTACTCAAAAAGAATTAGACCCCAATACTGCTAAAGCCTTAATGTCTGAGATAATGGAAATGGTAGATAATGACTGATTTAAGAAATTATATTTCTCAAATTAAAAAGAGTAAAGATCTTAAAATTGTAAAAACAAAAGTTTCTACAAAATTTGAGATTGCGGGAATAACTGCAAAAGTTGACGGTTCATATGCAGTTTTATTTGAAAATATCAAAGAAAGTAACTTCCGTTTAGTTGCTAATTTACTGGGAACTCGAAAAAGATTTGCTTTGGCAGTTGGAGACACAGAAGATAATATTCATAAAAAAATAATTTCAGCAATCAAAAAAGCTAAACGCCCAAAAATTATCTCTTCAGGAAAATTCATGGAAAACAAGTCAAAAAATCTCTTTTCCCTGCCTATTGTAACTCATTTTGAAAAGGAATCTGGTCCATTTATCACATCTTCCATTGTTTATGCTAAGAATCCTGAAACTGGAAAACAAAATTCCTCCTTTCATAGATTTATGCCAATTGACAAAACTCATTTTTCCATTAGAATGGTAGAAGGACGCCATCTACACAGATGTTTTGTTGACGCAAAAGAACATGGAGAAGATTTGAAAATTGCAATCACTGTGGGCGTTCATCCAGCAATTTCTATCGCAGGTGCATATCAAGCTGAATGGGGAAAAGATGAAATTGATATTGCAAATTCTCTTTTGGGCGGAAAATTAACTTTGGCAAAACTTCCTTCTACAGGACTGAATGTACCATCAGGTGCTGAAATTGTAATGGAAGGAAAAATTCTTCATGATAAAACTCACCGTGAATGGATGGTTGAAATGCTTCAAACATATGATCATAAAAGATATCAACCAGTTTTTGAACTTGAAAATCTTTATTTTAGAAATAATCCAATTTTCCATGATGTTCTATCTGGTTATTCAGAGCATAGATTACTAATGGGAATGCCAATTGAATCTAAGTTAAATGGGGAATTGAAGAAAGCCTTTTCTCAAACACAACAAGTCTCAATGACTAATGGTGGATGTAATTGGTTACATGCAGTTGTCCAAATTAAAAAGAAAAGCGAATCTGATCCTAAAAAAATAATTAAAAAAACATTTGATTCTCATCGCTCCCTAAAACAAGTAACTGTAGTTGATGAAGATATTGATCCTAATAGTGCAGAATCAGTAGAATATGCTATGGCTACAAGATTTCAAGCGGACAAAGATCTGATTATTCTCAAAAATGTTCGTGGTTCTAGTCTTGATCCTTCTAGTGATCAACAAAAATTACAAACTGCAAAAATGGGCATTGATGCAACTAGATCTCTCTCAAAACGCCCTGATGGATTTAAAATAGCAAAAATTCCAAAAATTGATAAAATTAAACTAGAGAAATATTTCAAATAATCAAAATCAACTGATTAAATTAGATTGGAATTTAATTTTCATGGATCCATTTAAGAATAACAGAAAGTATCTTTAATCAATGTCTGAACAAGGTAAAAGCGATGAGTGGGATTCATTATGGCAAGAATATACCAAGTCTCTTGAAAATTGGAAATCACTTTTTGAGCAAATACAAAATTCAAGTAATGATATGCAATCTAAGTTCAATCAAGTTTGGGACAAGGCCACTGTTGAATCAAGTGCTGAAACCATGAAACTATTTGGAGAAAATTGGCAAAAAGCCATGAATGAAGCAGGAATGCAATCCTTCAAAGAATTTGGCGAAAATTGGCAAAAAGCACTCAACGATTCTAATGCTTCTGTTTTCAAACAATTTGCTGAAAATTGGCAGAAGACTCTAAGTTCATCTGGATTAGAACAAATGCAAGCTTATGGTGAAATGATGAAAAAATTCGCTGAAACTTGGAATTCTATGTGGCCAAGATCACAATAACTTCCGAAAGAATAAACACTTGATTAATTCATTATTTTTTGATGACAATCACTCAGAGTGAATGTTTTATTGAATTATCTAGTTTTGATGATTTAGCAAGATATGCTTGTGCATTTAGAGAATATCCAAGAAGAGTATATTCTCAAGAATTTGATGGTTCAAGAATTCTTTCAAGTAGTTTAACTCTTGCAAATACTTTGTTGATTTTTTATGCCCAAATGCCAAAATCTGGTAGGTATATTTCATACCAAGTTAATGCAGGAAAAGAGACTTGTGAAATTGTAGAATCTACAAAAGATATCTCAAATTATGCACCTATTGTACATATGGAATCAAAAATTTCCTCATTATCTTTAAAAACCAAAAAAATCTCTGATCAATTTCATCCAATTCAAGTTAAAGATTTGGGAAGTTTAGCACGATTAACATATGATCCTGAGTTTCCAGATGAACAAAATCTCACTCTATATGCATTACCTCACAAAAATTCTTGGGTAGTGGGATACATTACACCATTAGAAATGGATGAAGTAATCTATAATTTTAATTATGTTGAATTAGATTCCGAACCTACCAGACATTTTATAAAATATCAGGGAAATCAAGGACGAGATCCAGAATTTTCAGATAATTTTGATCATGGATATTCATATTTACCAGTCATCAAAATTAAAAAAGAACATTCGATCTTTGGATTTTCAGATTAAATTTTAAACCTATTTCTACGTCGTTAATTCTTTAATTTTCTTTCTTGATTCTTCAACTAATCGTTTTAAAACTGGGATGTAAATTTCTGCTGTATATACAATTTCAATATCTTTGTGTTCTTCAATTTCTAGAAATGCAGAAGCTGTTACCTGATTTTCTCCTACTTTAGGCTCGCTATTTTTACTTCTTTTACGATTTATGGTTTCTAAAAATATTGGTAATTGTCTTTTAATTTCAATTTCTAATTCTTCTTTTGAGCGTAATTTTTCATGACTCAAATTAACTTTGATCTGTTGATTAACATCGTCTTTGTATCTATCTGACGCCCTAATCATGATTTTAATTTTAGGTAGTTTTTCAAATTTATTCTTGAATTGACAGATTTTTTTAATGAAATTAGGATATGGATTTTCATGTTCCTGATTGTATTTGATTGAATACCATTCTGAAAATTTCATCGCATTTTGTTCACTCTTTATTTTTGCTTTTTCGTTAAATTTTTTTTGTGAAATCTTTTCAGAAATAAATAATCCAAAATCTCTACTTCCTTCCTCAAAAATTCCATTAAATACATCATTTACAGAATTTATGTATTCATTAAAAAAATAATTTACATAGTAAGGATCAGGATCATATTGTTTAATCTGTTTTAGATATATTTCACAATCTTTTATCGTTTTTTCAATATTCATTAGTGTTTGCTAGATTCAGAAGTTGCATATTTTGATTGTGCTTTCAAACTTGTTGCTAATTCTTTAAAAATTTCATTTACACTGACATCAACTAGATTAATTGTTGCATTTTCCTTTACAATTTGTTTTTCAAATTTTTCTTTAATTGCAAAAGATACTGATGACCAATGTAGAGTTCCTTTCAATTGTTCTTCAACTGTGATATTCGTTGTTGGGAAATTTGCTGGTGAGAATACAATTCCATTTGTCCATTGCATTGTGGGAATTCCTCCACCTGAAGATTTTGTATTAAATGCTATTTGTTTTACCCAATCATCAAATTTGTATTCAATCACTTCATGAATAATCAATTTTTTCCATGGTTCTACAGAGATTTCCATTTAATCATAGTACTCTCAAACCAATTATAATCTTATTTTTTTGAGCCTAATTCGTTATCAGTCTCGGAAAAATAAAAATTATGAAGATTTTTCTTGATTTATAGAATTACATCTGTTCTGATTGCCATGCCTGATTAAATTTTTTGATGGCTTCTTGATATGCAATAATTGATTCATCACCTGATGTTTTAAGAAATTTTTCCCACTGTTCATTGAATTTTTTAATTGATTCAATATTGGTTTCTTTGAAGATACTTTCAAACATCTTTGATTGTTGTTTAATATATTCAGGACCAATTTCTTCCCACGTATTTTCCCAACTTGAAGTTACTTTTTTTAATAATTCCGAGTCTGATTCTAAGGCTTTTTGACATGCATCATGATATGCCATTAGAGTTTCATTAGTAGATTTTTGCCATTGTGCAAGAGATTCTTTCCAACCAGTTATTGCAGTATTGTATTCTTTCCATGCTTTTTCAAATTCTGGTTTTTTTATTGAAGATTTTGTTTGTTTTTTTGATCTAGCAATTGTTTTTTTGATTGACTTCTTTTTATGAGTGCGTTTTTTCTTGGTAGTCATACAGTAGTTTGAAAATTGTAGATGTTAAATCTTTCAATAATTCTGAAGTTTAGAAAATTTAATGAATTTTCATTAAAATCCTGATGCTTTGGTAAAGTTTGTAAGATACTTTTTGTCCTTATTTTTGAATAATTTGTAGTGCTCTTTGCATAGATTTCTAGTTTCTTTAAAACTAATTTTTACTGTTTTTTTTGCTTTTAATTTACACTCTGATATGCTACATTGCAATATGGAAAATAGTCTATATTTACTAATAAAACTTTGAAATTATGTTATTACCTCCTACTAACTTTTTATCATTGTATTATTTCGAAAAACTATGAATGATGATGAGAAAGGAAAACAATTTTTAGAATTAATTGATGAGCAAAATAATCTTCAGTGGAACATTGTTGCAAAATTATCTTCTTTGATAAGCTCAAAATGGAATTCTATTGAATTACAAAACGAGCTTGAAACATTAGTAGAAAAATATTCTAAAATCACTAAAGAACTTGAAAGTCTTGATTAGAATTGCAGTATTTTATAGTGCAGAGTCTACCATTAATGCAATAAACAATACTGCCAAATAAGGACTAGAAAATTTAAACAAAGTCCATGAAGCGTTTTCGATAGGCTTTACTATAACCCATATTGATAATGCCAACATTAATGCACCTGATGCAATTGCAGTCCATAGATATACTCCTCCTACCATATTTTCACCACTTTCTGTTATTATGAAGAATGGGGCAATTGAAAACAAGACCATTACAACAGTCGAACCTGCAATTACTCTTGCAGATGTTTTTTCAGATTGTACTGCAGTTAACATTGGAACATTTACTTTGATATAATCATCTTTGAAATGTAAGGTCAAAGCCCAAATATGCATTGGAATCCAAATAAACACTAATCCTGCCATTGCAAGACCCATCGTCCACAAATCTGTCATACTTACAGCTACCCATCCAATCAAAGGAGGTGCACCTCCACACAAACCTCCTAAAATTATGTTTGTCCTTGATCTTCGTTTTAACATATACGAGTAAACTAGAATATTATTTATCAATGCAAATGCAATGAATGTAGTTGCCCATGCACCTTGTTCCAATGTTGTAGTGAACGAAATTCCAAATGCTAAAACTAACGATATTCCAGCTAATACTAATCCAAAATTCCTTGCTTTTTCTGCTGGATAGATTCTCTTTGATGGAAGAGGTCTATCTTTTGTTCTTTCCATTATTGCATCAATATCTCTATCATGATAGTTAGTCAAAGTGTTAGCAGCAGCGGAACCGGCTGCAACTGAAAATAACATTAACATCCATGTAGCTGGAGAAATTTCAATATCATAAATATTGGATGCAGTTAACGCTGCACCAAATGCAGTAAACACTAGTAAATACCAGATCTTTGGCTTTGTTAATTCGTAGTATACAGCAACACGGGATTCTGACTTAATTTTTTGCAATATTAGCCACTATCCTGTAATGAAACATATGGCATTATTTTAGTTCGTGATTTCATCTCAATAAATGACTCTGAAGACTGAACTCCGTCAATCCTGCCAATTTTTTCAGAGACTATTTTATGCATTTGCTCTAGCGATTTTGAATACATAGTTACCAATATATCAAATCTACCTGTAACTTCTGCAATCTCTCTAACTCCATCAATCTTGAATAGTTCCTCAATTATATGATCGCGTTTTTTTGAATCCATATTAATTCCAGTTAATGCCTTAACATTGAAACCAAGCTCAGCATCATTAACAACAATTGTAAAACGTTCAATTAATTTTCTTTTGACTAATCTTTTGATTCTTGAATATATTACTGATGAGTTAACATCAATCTTTTTTGATAAACGTGGAACCGAAATTGATGCATCATTAGATAATTCTGATAAAATTTGTAAATCTAAATTATCTACTATTACCGTTCAAAACACCTGAGTCGATCTAGATTTCTTGTTCTTATAAAGCTATTATTGTAAAAATTACAAAAAATAGTCTAAATCTTACCTTTTTTGTATAGCATTTCTGCCAGCAAAACTGCACCTTTTGCAGAACCCATCTTCTTGTTATGTGAGAACAATATGTATTTGAGTCCATGATCAAACAGTTCCTCTTTTTCTACTCTTCCAATTGTTGTAGTCATTCCGCCGCCAACAGATCTTTCCATTCTTGGTTGAGGTCTTGTTGGATCTTCATGAAACGCATAGTATTTTTCTGGAGCTGAAGGCAATCCTTGAACTGAAATATTCTGATTGTAAGAATTGTAAAGTTCTTTGGCTTTTGCAGGATCAATCTCACTTGAAGTTTCTACAAAGACAGATTCAGTATGTCCATCAATTATAGGAACTCTAGTACAGGTACAGCTGATCCTAATGTCTGCGTCCTCAATTTTACCATCCTTGAGTTTTCCTAAAATCTTTCTTGTCTCGGTTCTAACCTTTTCTTCCTCTTTTGGAATGTATGGTATGATATTATCGGTAATTCCCATTGCAGATACTCCTGACCTTCCACCCCCAGAGATTGCCTGCATTGAGGTCATCATGACCTTTTTTACTCCATATTTATCAAGTAATGGTTTTAGTGTAATTGCTAAACCTGTAGTAGTACAGTTTGGTAGAGGAGCTACCCAACCTTTCCAGTTACGGTTCTTCTTTTGAGTTTCAAGTAATTCAGCTTGGTCGTCGTTAATACCTGGAATAAGAATTGGGACATCTTCTTCATATCTGTATGCAGAACTAGTTGAAATTACTGGCAAGTCTGCTGCCATTTTAGTTTCAATATCTCTTGCAGCTACAGATTCTACTGCTGAAAATACTAGATCTAATTGTGACACGTCAAGATCATCAATTTTTTTGACGGTCATTGACTTGATGTATTCCGGTATTTCTCCGTCAACATCCCATGCAATAATTCCGCTTGCATCTTTGATCGCATCAAGATAGTCCTTGCCTGCTGAACGCTCAGAAGCTGCAATTTGAGTTACCTCAAACCATGGGTGATTCTCTAAAGATTGGACAAATTCTTGTCCTACGGAACCTGTTACTCCTATAATTGCAACTCTTTTCTTATCCATAATTGAATAGTTGATCGCCTTCAATTAATAATCGTTTTTCAGACTACCAAAAGATACTATATCCCTTGTTTCTACTGGAACTGTGAAAATAAGGATAAAGCGCAATATTGCAAAACATAATCCTGTAGCTCACGGAGGTAGATTCTCTGTAGATAATCTAGATTCTAGTATTGTAGATTTCAGCTCAAACATTAGTCCTGCTGGAATGCCTACTTCTGTCAAATCAATCTTGAAAAGAAGACTGGATCAAATGGAATACTATCCAGATTCACATTCTAGTGATTTAATATCTAGCCTCAAAAAATACACTAGATTACCAGAATCAAACCTAATTGTTGGAAATGGCTCAATTGAGATAATCTATAATTTCTGTAGTGCGTTTTTATCAAAAAAACGTATTTTGATTCCCGCACCCACATTTGGTGAATATGAGGCTGCAGCAAAACTTGCTGATTGTAAAATTACTTTTTTTAAAACAATGAATCTTGCTGAAAATCTTGATTCTTTTATTTCTCAAATTCCTGCAAATGGATGTATCTTTGTTTGTAACCCAAATAATCCCACTGGAACTATTTTATCTAAAAAACAACTGATTAAAATTCTGCTATCTGCTAAACGTAAATCTTGTCTTGTATTTGTTGATGAATGCTTTATTGAGCTGGTTCCACAATCAAATCAATCTATACTAAATTTAGTAAAAACATATGATAATCTCTTTGTACTAAGATCACTTACTAAATCATTTGGTCTAGCTGGTATTAGAATTGGATATGCAGGAGCTTCAAAACAAATTATAGATATTCTACAAAAGATAAAAATTCCTTGGAGTGTTAATGCTTTAGCTCAAGAGGCAGGCATAATTGCAATCCAAAACAAATCACATCTTATTGAATCAAAATCTATCATAAAAAAAGAATCTCGTTTTCTTAAAAACAAGATTGCTGATATACAAGGCTTTCAATGTCATAACTCTTCAACTAACTTTATTTTGATTAAAATAAAACAAGACTCTACAAAACTACAAAGAAAATTACTAAAACACAAAGTTTTGATTCGAGATTGTAAAAGCTTCCATGGCCTAAACAACCATTACATTAGAATTGCAATAAAGTCTCACAAAGATAATCTAAAACTAGTAGAAGCATTGGAGTTAGAAGCATGAAATCTTTGATGGTTCAGGGAACCACTTCTGGTGCTGGCAAAACTACATTAGTTGCAGCATTATGCAGAATATTTTCTGACAAAGGCTATAGCGTGGCTCCATTCAAGTCGCAAAATATGTCTAACTTTGGCTATGCCACGCCTGATTTTGAGATATCTCGCGCTCAGGCAATTCAGGCGATAGCTGCAAGATGCCAAATCACGCCAGATCTTAATCCTATAATGCTCAAACCATTGGGAAATTACTATAGTCTAGTCTATCTTAACGGTAAGCGTTACAAGAAAATGCATGCAAAGGAATACTATGCAAAATTTGTAAAATCAAAAGGAATCAAAGCCGCAACTGATTCTTTATCTAGACTCAAGAAAAATTATGATTTGATAATTTTAGAGGGAGCGGGTTCCCCGGCTGAAATCAATTTACAAAAATATGATATTGCAAATATGCAAATTGCTCAGAAAGCAAATGCATCTGTTTTGTTAGTATCCGATATTGATAAGGGAGGATCTTTTGCAAGTATTGTCGGAACTATGGCACTAATTGAGAAAAAATATCAAAAACTAGTCAAGGGATTTGTATTTAACAAGTTTCGTGGAGATATTGATATACTTAAGCCCGGATTTAGAAAACTAAAACAAATCACAAAGATTCCTGTTTTAGGAACTATTCCAATGATCAAGATGAATCTACCTGAAGAGGATTCACTTGATGCAAAACCAAAAGAGATTGCTTGGACCAAAAATAATATTGCTAAAATAGACAAAGAATTAGACAAGTTAGCAAAAACTGTAACAAACAATTTAGATATCAAAACAATTGAGAGTATGATAAAATGATTCTAGAGCCTATTGTAATTGTTGCATTTGCATTAGGAATAGACTTTGTATTCGGAGATCCTAAGAATAGATATCACCCAACTGCATGGATTGGAACACTAATTGCAAAGCTAACACCACTAGCTAAAAATCAAAATACGTATGTTGAAAAACTTGGAGGAATCTTTGTAGTTGCAATAACTGTAGGAGTTGTAGTTACATTACTTTCAATTTTAGATACTGGAATTTCATTACTTACAACTGATTGGGTAACCATTGTTGTTTCAGGTGTAGTTGTAGTAATACTACTCAAGACCACTATTGCTATTCGTGGAATGGAAAAACATGCCAAAGCAGTATTGGAGTCACTTGACCAAAACAATCTCGACATGGCTAGAACAAATCTATCCATGATTGTTAAAAGAAATACCAAAAATTTGGATAAAAATCACGTTATTTCAGGCGTACTTGAAAGCATCAGCGAAAATACTGTAGACGGGATTACTGGACCTCTATTCTATTTTGCTCTTTTTGGATTACCTGGAGCATTTGTGTATCGAGTAATCAATACCGTAGATTCAATGATTGGATACAAGACTGATATTTTCAAAAATGTAGGATGGTTTGGGGCAACTTGTGACACAATTTTAAATTATATTCCGTCTAGGCTTACAGGATTAGTAATGATTATTTCAGCAGCTATTTTACAAAACAATTGGAAGGAATCATACAAAATAATGATTAGAGATGGTAAAAAAACTGAAAGTCCTAATGCAGGATATCCTATGGCTGCACTTGCAGGAGCACTTGAAACAAAGTTTGAAAAGATAAATCACTACAAGTTAGGCAATGGCGAAATTATACTAACAACAGAACATGTAAACTCTGCACTTACAATGATGAAACTTACTTCAATTCTTTTCTTTGGTCTGGTAATCATTCCAATAATTACTATTTTATCACTAGTCGGATGGTGGATTCATGCTTAAAGAAATTAGTTCTGTTTTTTCTTTCCTGACAATCTTTCCATCATCAAATGCAAGCCTGGAAAATACTGCAAAATACATGTATCTTTTTCCTATTGTTGGAATTGTAATTGGACTCTTAGTTGGCTCTTTTGGTTTTGGATTATCTTTCCTTTTAGATCCTTTACTAGTTAGCTTGTTAGTAGTTGCTTCTATTGCAATTGTTACTGGAATTCATCATGCAGATGGTTTGGCTGATTTTGCTGACGGGCTTATGGTAAAAGGAAGCAAAGATAGAAAGCTAAAAGCAATGAAAGACCTTTCTACGGGTTCCGGAGGAATTGTTGCAATTGTTTTGTATCTTGTCGGTCTGATAATAACAATTTCTCTCACAAGCGGATTTGATTTGTTTAGGGCAATTCTGATTAGTGAAATTTTGGCAAAATTCTCAATGGTGCTAATGGCTAGTCTGGGAAACTCAGCCTCACTAGGCTCAAATTCTCCTTTTGTTAAGATTATGAAAGATAAGAAAAAACTTTCAGCTGCATTCATCATTATGTTAATTCCAGTAATTGCTATTGGCGAAACTACTGGGCTAGTAATGCTTGGAGTAACTGTCACTCTAACCTTATTTCTTCTAGCAATATCTAATCGTAGTTTTGGTGGAATTACGGGTGATGTTCTTGGTGCTACAAATGAACTTACAAGATTGGCTTCTCTGATAGTATTTGTATCGATATGATTGGTCTTGTGATGGCTGGCGGTAAAGGCGTTCGCATGAATTTAGATAATGAAAAACTATTACTCAAATACAAAAAACCCATTATTCTTCATGTAATTGACTCATTAAAAAATTCAAATTGTTTTTCAAAAATTTTAGCTATTACTAGTTCTAATTCACCTAAAACAAAAACGTTATTGCAAGAAAATAATGTTGAAACTTTTGATACCCCTGGAATTGGTTATGTAAAAGACCTAAATCTAGCACTTAAAACTATCAGTGATGTAGTTTTAGTTACTTCTGGTGATTTGCCATTATTAGATAAAGAAATTATACAAAAAATTGTAAATCAATTTGACTCTCAAAATATTTGGACTAGTATTCTTGTCACAAACAAATTCTTAACTACTCTTGGAATTGAATCTGATTATTCTGTAAATTTTGATAATCAAATATGTCATTATACTGGAATTTCTTTAGTTGATTCAAAAAAAATCTCCTCACTTGAAAATTTAGAAGAAAATTATATTATAATTGATGATAAGAGAATTGCGTTTAATCTAAATACAAAACAAGATTATGATTTACTCAGCACTACCTAAAATTTTACCATTTATCTTGGCTTTTGATCCTGTTGGTTCCGTAATTGTGTTGCCACAGGAATTGCATGCAACTGTCGTTGATGCATGTGAATAAACTATTTGAGGTTCACCACATTCATCGCAGTTAACTTTAAGAAATTTGCTAGATGGTTCTGGAATTTCAATATGATCTTTTTTCATGCTGCCACCAACTCAAACTTCTTAATTCTAATGCCTGGTTTATTGTATTTCTTTTTACACACAGTACATGTCATAATAGGAGTAACTTTTTTTGTAACTTTGGCTGGTTTTGCTAGTTTTGGGAATTTCTGTCCACCGTATCCATGTTTACGTTCTTCATGTCGGCGTTCACCTCTAGCAGAACCACGTCTTT
The DNA here is from genome assembly GCA_950073955.1 of uncultured archaeon. Lineage (GTDB taxonomy): Archaea > Thermoproteota > Nitrososphaeria > Nitrososphaerales > Nitrosopumilaceae > Nitrosopumilus. The sequence goes on from CATMRH010000001.1 coordinate 33,816, forward strand.
TTCCAGCTTTGTAAATGGAGACCTTTTGTTCAGTATGTGTTTTACATTTCGGACAATACTTTCTCATCACCTTTGGAATGTTCATATCAACAAAACCTCTTCAACCGTAATTTAAGCATTGAATCTATAATAGATGCAAAACCCAATTAATAACCGTGAATTCAAGCCTAGCAAGTTCTATCTCTTCTTTGAATTCTGTAGCAATGGGCGACAAAAAAGCCGATCTTGTTTTAAAAAATTGTAATTTGTTATCAGTCTATACCAAAGAAATCATTTCAAAAACTCAGATTGCAATAATTAATGATAGAATTGCCTATGTTGGTCTGAACGCTGCACATACACTAGGTTCAAAAACTGTAGTTATTGATGTAGAGAACAAATACGTAAGTCCAGGCTTTGCAGATCCCCATTTACATATTGATCAGTTTGTATTACCATCTGAATTTGCAAAAAAGGCACTTCTTTGTGGTGTAACTTCTCTTTTTTCTGATCCAATTGATATTGTTAGCATTTTAGGTTACAAAGGTTTTCAAGAATTTCTAAAACTTGGAGAAAATTTACCAATAAGAATTTTCCAAGTAGTTCCTGGAGGTCTTCCTGTTGACGCAAAATTTAGTAACAGTAAAACTCTCTCATTGTCACAAGAAAAATCTGCAGTAAAACATCCCCATGTTCTTGGTTTGGGAGAAGTTTTTTCATGGACTAAAGTTACTCAACGTGACCCTAAAACTATGAAGTCACTTTCAACAATGTTGGAGTGTGATTGCATAATTAATGGACATACTGCAGGTATAAGTGAAAAAAAACTCAACGCTTACGTTTCATCAGGGATACTCTCTTGTCACGAGCCAATTAATTTTGATCAAGTATTAGAAAGATTGCGTCTTGGAATGTGGGTAATGATTAGAGAAGGTTCTATAAGACGTGATTTGAAGGAAATCATCCCTCATATTTTATCTCACGGAACATACATCAATCGCTTAATGTTTTGCTCTGATGGTCTTGATCCACTAGATATTACAAAATTTGGTCACATTGATCATTGCATCAGAGAATCAATCAAACTTGGTCTAAAACCATTAGATGCAATTACTATGGCATCCAAGAATAATTTTGACTATTACAATATGGGAAAAGATCTTGGTGGAATTGCACCTGGAAAATTAGCAGACATTCTTATTTTCAATGATTTAAAATCATTTAAACCAACTAAAGTCTTTGTGGGAGGAAAACTTGTAGTCTCACATGGAAGTGTTGTGACTCAGTTCAAGAAAAAAGTAATATCACCTTGGATGAAAAAAACTGTTAAACTAAAAAAATTCTCAAAAAATGATTTCCTGATTAAATCAAAAAAGAAAAATGTTATTGCAAACACCATCTTTATGCAAAATGAAATAATTACTAAGATTGGTTCAGCTGAACTCCATTCAAAAGATGGTATTGTTTCTGCCTCATTAGATTATGATATATGGAAAGTTGCAGCATTTGATAGAATTCATGGAACAAATCGACATTCCATTGGATTTCTCGAAAACTTTGGAGCTGAAATTGGTGCCTTTGCTTCAACTTGGAGTTTTCATGAAAATGATATGATAGTAATAGGTTCAAATGATTCTGATATGGCAATTGCATCTAATCATCTTATCAAGAATCAGGGTGGACTTGTTGTAGTTAAATCTGGAAAAATTCTAGCTTCTTTGCCTTTACAATTTGCAGGTATTATTTCAACAGATTCTTTTGAAATGGTCTCATCAAATTTTCAAAAAATTATAAGTACTATTGTGGATTTAGGATGTAAATTTACTAGACCTCATCTTATTCCTTTGTTTTTACCATTTTTGGCTTTACCCTCTATTAGAATTCTTTCAGGTGGAATTGTTGATGTGAAAAAACGAAGTTACATCCAGCCAATCAACTAAGTAATGTTATAAAGGGGGATTTAGGGATGAATTCTGAATCTAATGGCATCAATTCAACAAGGACCTAATGGACCTGTTCTCGTTCTCAAAGAGAGTGCATTACAGCAAAAAGGTAAAGATGCTCAACAAAACAATATTGCTGCAGCAAAATTAGTTGCAGAGTTAGTCAGAAGTAGTCTTGGTCCACGAGGTCTTGATAAAATGCTAGTTGATTCTTTAGGTGATGTGACTATCACAAATGATGGTGCTACAATTCTAAAAGAAATTGATGTTCAGCACCCAGCAGCCAAAATGATGGTTGAAATCGCTAAAACAGTAGATAATGAAGTAGGTGATGGTACAACTTCTTCTGTTATTTTTGGAGGAGCATTATTAGCCAAAGCAGAGGATTTGCTCAAAAAAGATGTTCATTCTTCAATCATTGTTGAAGGTTACCAGGCAGCTGCTGATAAAACCCTTGAAATTTACTCAGAATTATCTAAAAAAATACAACCTGATGATAAAGAATCTCTTCTCAAAATTGCAATGACTAGTATGCAATCAAAATTAATTTCTGAAGACAGTGGCACTCTATCAAAAATCGTAGTTGATGCAATTCTTAGCATTGCAATCAAGAAAGGTGATGATTATACTATTGATCTTGACAATCTTAAAGTTGAAAAGAAAGCAGGTGGTTCAATTCAAGACACAGCAATTGTGAAAGGTATTGTTTTAGATAAAGAAATTGTTCATAGTGGAATGCCTAGAAAAATTGAAAAGGCAAAAATTGCATTAATAAATTCCGCATTAGAAATTGAAAAAACTGAAATGAGTGCTGAAATTAGAATTACTGATCCTACTCAAATGCAGATGTTCTTAGAAGAAGAAAATCGAATGCTAAAGACTATGGTTGACAAGCTACATGATGTTGGTGCTAATGTATTGATTTGTCAAAAAGGAATTGATGATATTTCACAACACTATCTTGCAAAACATGGCATTATGGCAATTCGTCGTGTCAAAGAAAGTGACATGACTAAACTTTCTAAAGCTACAGGTGGACGTGTAATTAACAATCTAGATGATCTTTCAGAAAAAGATCTTGGCTTTGCTGATTTGGCTCATGAAAAGAAAGTAGAATCTGACAAATGGGTATTCATTGAAGGATGTAAACACCCACAATCAGTCACTTTGCTAATTCGTGGTGGTTCTCAAAGAGTAATTGATGAAGTTGATCGTTCAATTCATGACGCTCTAATGGTAGTAAAAGATGTAATTGAAAAGCCTGAAATTGTTGCAGGTGGAGGTGCACCTGAGTCATTTGCAGCCTCACAACTTAAGGAATGGGCTGATAATTTTGATGGAAGAGAGCAACTTGCAATCAAAAAATTTGCTGAAGCATTAGAAACAATTCCATTAACTATTGCTGAAAATGCAGGAATGGATCCAATTGATACAATGGCTAATCTCAGAGCAAAACAAAACCAAGGTCATAAATGGACTGGTATTGATGCCAGAAACACAAAGATTGCTGATATGTTCGCGATTGATGTTGTAGAACCAATTGTAGTTAAAGAACAGATTATCAAATCTGCAACAGAAGCAGCATGTATGATTCTTAGAATAGATGATGTAATTGCTATTTCTGGAGCTCCAGGTGGCGGCGGTATGCCTCCAATGGGATAATTTTAGTTAAAACTTAAGCCTTTTAACTTTCATAAATTATTGTTGTACAAAATTGGTGTTGATTTAGGTGGCACTAAAACAGAAGCTGTTCTACTTGATGAAAATCTAAATGTTTTAGAGAGAAAAAGGATTCCAACGCCACAAAATAATTATAAAGAAATTATTAATGCTATATCATCTCTAGTCTTAGAGCTATCTACAAATATTTCTGACTTTTCTTTTGGTATTTGTACACCTGGTGCAATTTCTAAACAAACTGGATTAATTAAAAATAGTAATACACAATGCTTGATTGGAAAATCACTCAAAGAAGATCTAGAAAATAAACTAGAAAAAAAAATATCTATAGAAAATGATGCGAACTGTTTCGCGATGGCTGAAGCTAAAATGGGTGTTGCTAGTGGATTTGATGTAGTCTTTGGAGTGATTATGGGCACTGGTGTTGGTGGCGGAATTGTGATTGATGGAAAACTACATCCTGGTAGAACTAACATTGGAGGAGAATGGGGACATCATACCTTACATCGCAATGGAAATTCTTGTTATTGTGGTAAAACTGGATGCGTAGAGACCTACATTAGTGGTCCTTCATTGGAAAAACAATGGACAAAACTAACTGGAAAATCTCAAACTCTTCCTGAAATCCTTTCTAACATTAATAATGAAATTGGTCAAAAATGGAAAGGTGAATTTTTAGAAAATTTTGGATATGGCCTTGCTAACGTTATAGACATCTTAGATCCTGATGTAATAGTTTTAGGTGGCGGTTTGTCAAATATTGATTTTTTGTATACTGAAGGAAAAGAATCAATTTACAGTAAAGTCTTTTCAGATTTAGTTGATACTCCAATCCTGAAAAATAAATTGGGTGATTCTGCAGGAGTATATGGTGCAGCACTTCTTACTTAGTTATTCAGAATACTCTTACTGTTCAAAAATTATCAAGAGTACTCATTTTTGATTTTTAAAATCTTATCAACAATTTCAATTACATCTGAATCTAATTCTGCACTAATCAAAATTAATCCTGCTCCTCCAATAGGTACAGTTATTCGATAAATTTTTTCATATTTTGCTAATGCAAAAATAGGCTCTCCAATTTTTTTTGCTATTTTTTTACGTGTAGACCATCGATAAATTGCTTGAGACAAAGACAATTCAGTTTCTTCTCTTGATAAATGACTCTGTAATCCAGGCCTCATCTTGTCATAAAGTTCCCCATAATCGTATACTCCTACATATCTGATTTTTTTGTCACATTCAAGAATTTCATCACAAATTTTTTCGTATTCCAAATTAATCACTACTGTGGCTCAATTGTTGCAGGAGGTTTACTTGAAATGGTATAAGTCACCCATGTAACATCTTCAATTTCATTTGTTATTCTATTACTCATTTTTTCTAAAAGACCATGTGGAAGTCTTGTCCAATCTGCAGTCATCGCATCTATTGAATCTACGACTCTAATCATAACTATGTTTCCATATCTTCGTTCATCCCCAACAACACCTACTGCTTTATCATCTCCAACTGCAGCATAAGCTTGCCATACTTTATCATACAAGCCTGCCTTCATTAATTCATCTTCGACAATTTTACTTGCTACTTTGGCAATCTGTAGTTTTGTTGGAGTAACTTTCCCAATTATCCTTACAGCTAGCCCTGGACCTGGAAATGGGTGTCTCATGAGAAGTTTTTCTGGAACGTTTAGAATTTTTGCAATCTTTCTTACTTCGTCTTTATACAACTCTCTTAATGGTTCTAAAATTTCCAAATTGAGCCAATCTGGTAATCCTCCTACATTGTGATGAGATTTAATTACAGATGCTGGTCCTTTTGAAACTCCGCTTTCAATTACATCGGGATAAAGTGTGCCTTGAGCTAACCATTTGAAGGGACCATTTTTTTCAGAAAATTCAGTGAAAACACGAATAAATTCCTCTCCTACAATCTTTCTCTTTTTCTCAGGATCCTCTACTCCTTTTAGCTTTTCAAGAAATTCATCAGCTGCATTTACTGATGTAAAATTTAACTTGAAGTTATCTTTGAACATCTCCTCAATTTCTGTTTCTTCGTTTAATCGTAACAAACCATTATTTACAAAAATACATGTGAGCTTATCCCCAATTGCTTTGTGAATTAGTAATGCTGCTACAGTAGAATCTATGCCTCCACTGACTCCACAAAGTACATTTCCCTCTATTTTTGAAATTTTTTCTACAACTGTATCTATAAAACTCTCCATAGTCCAATCTTGTTTTGCTCCACATATTTTCAAAACAAAATTCTTAAGAATTTCAGTACCTTGTTCTGTATGCACCACTTCCGGGTGAAATTGAATTCCATAGATTGATTTTTCCTCTGATGCAATTGCAGCAGCTTTTGCACTTTCTGTATGTCCTATTACTTTAAATCCTGGTGGAATTTCTTCCGCTTCATCACCATGACTCATCCATGCTCTTACTGATTCTCCTACACCACTTAGAAGATCTTTATCATCATCAATTGTAAGTAAAGATGAACCATATTCCTTGTTTGCTTTTTTTATTTTACCACCGTATTTGTTTACAATTAATTGATGTCCATAACAAATTCCAAGTAGGGGTAAATTCATATCAAAAATTTTATTTTCTGGAATTGGAGCATCTGAATTATAAACACTTGATGGACCTCCTGAAAAAATTATTCCCTTTGGATTATGTTTCTGCAATTCTTCATAACTAATATCATAAGGAACAAGTTCTGCATAAACAGAAAATTCTCTAATTCTTCTACAAATTAAATGACTGTACTGTGACCCAAAATCTAAAACTACAATTTTATCCATATTATCACTTGTTGATATTTTCAAGCATTCGTGTTAATGACCATCCTGCTGTATTGATTAACTCATTTACTCTTTCTTTCTGCCTATAGTTTTTGATAATAATTTCCCTTATGTCTGAACCATTTTTGTTTATAATGTAATCAATAATTGATTCTTTCTGGATTTTCCCATTCTCTGCTTCTGCAATATCCTTCTTTTTCATTTCTCCAATAATTCTATCTAAAAAGAATGATTTGAAAGGTGGAGTATCAACACTAATCTCAATTTCGTCACCTAAAACTATGGAAACTTGTTCTGGTGTGACATAAGCATTTGCAATTACTTTACCATCACTTACTCTTTTAATTGGAATTGAATTCTCTACAAGTTTTTTTGTAGTATCTGGTTTGTTTTGAATCTCTGCTTTTTTTGTTGTTCCTAGCTGTGAAGCTTTAGTAAAACTAGAATCCTTTAAGAATAAATCCAAAATTATGATATTTTTTTCTAACATTTCTATGGATTCTTGGTGTTTGTCAATTTGCTCGATCAAACTTTCCTTCAAAGTAACAATATCTTTTACTTGTTCCTCTGAGAATTTCATAATTTGATAAATGAGGGATGGGTATTAAATGCATTCTAGGTAATTATAATGTCTACATCTTTGTATGATATTTTTTTAAACCCATTAATTGGCTTTGATGTAGTAAACAATTCTGATTTTGTAATAGTTGATAGCCATTCTAAAAGCAATTTTCCTTTATTTAATTTCATTAATTTTGTTTTTCTTTCTGATTTTTTTGTATTTGAAAATTTTCCAATCCGATCCCCAAAATCCATTCCAAATAAAATAATTTTTTTTGCACCATAATGATTGGCTAGAAAAACTCCTCTATCCCCATCTGTGAATCCACCAAAATTTTGTATTTTACTAAAAGGTTTTGATTGAGTTGTTCCAATACAATTTTTGAATTTTTTTGAAAATTCTAGTTTTTCTATATTATCTCCATGTGCATGTACTACAAATATTGATTTTGTTTTTGCAATTTTTTTTAATGCATTTTCATCTCCATCTAAATCAGTTATAATAATATCTGGAATAATTCCATTCTCTACTAATGATTTAACTGAACTATCTGCAGCAATTTTTACTGATTTTTTAAAATTTTTTAATTTTGGAATGGCAGTTGATAATGAAGGTCCAGAACCTATTACAAACACGGTTTTTCCTTTAACTAAATTGACAATTTTTTCATTAACATCTGATTTTTTTAAGATTGAATTTAAAAGAATAGCCGACTCTTTATCCTTTTTTTCGCTATACTTGAATTCATTCAAAATATCTGAATATCGCTTTCTCCAACCTGACATTATCATATAACTCAAATTGCCTTAGTTTTTGATAAACCATGTGACTAGAATTGGAAATGTACGAGTAGGTGGAAAAAATCCTGTACGTATAATGGGCATTCTAAACACTAGTCCTGAATCATTTTATAAAAAATCTGTCAATATAACCAAAACTCACATAAAAAATGCTGTAATACAGATGGAAGATGAAGGTGTAGATTTTATCGATGTTGGAGGTATGTCTACTGCACCTTATTTATCTACAACAGTCTCAGAAAAAGTTGAATCAAAAAGAATTCTTAATGCAATAAAAATAATTCAAAATGTCTCCAATCTCCCAATTTCTGTTGATACATGTAGGGCGAAAGTTGCTAGAGATGCTTTAGAATGTGGTATTGAGATAATCAATGATATTTCTGGATTAAAGTATGATGGAAAAATGCAAGAGGTTGTTTCAGAATTTGTTCCATCTCTAATTTTATGTGCATATGATTCTAAAACTGTTTTTGGAAATACTATTACTACAACTAAAAAACTTCTTAGAGAAAGCTTGAAAATTGCAAAAAAATCAAACATTCCGTCAGAAAAAATTGTATTAGATCCTGCTATTGGGTTCTTTGTAAAAACTGGGAAAGGCCAATTTTTCACAAAAATTAAATCAGATTGGGTAGAAAGAGATCTATCAATAATCAAAAACTTGAATTCTATAAAGCAGAATCATCCAATTTTAATCTCTGTTTCAAACAAATCCTTCCTAGGAAATCTTTTAGGAAAAGAAAATCCTTCTGATCGATTATTTGGCTCAATAGCTGCTGAAGCTATATCTGTCATAAATGGCGCTGACATTATTCGCACTCATAATGTTGAGGCTACTAAAGAAGCAATAACAATAGCTTCGAGACTCTCAAGATGACACAAAGGCTTATAATCAATATTTTAGTTCATTAACAAGGTTTCATTGGAATTCAAAGAAGGATTAACTTTTGATGATGTTCTTCTTGTACCTAAATATTCAGATATTACAAGTAGAAGCCAAACTGATCTGAGTACTAAATTATCTCGAAATATCTCAATTAACATTCCTTTTGTAAGTGCAAATATGGATACTGTTACTGAATCCTTAATGGCTATGGCAATGGCTCGTGCTGGTGGTATAGGAATCATTCACAGGTTTTTACCCATTCAAGAACAAGCCGACGAAGTTCTCAAAGTAAAACGTTCAGGTAGTGTGATGATAGAAAATCCTTATTCTATTTCTCCTGACAAGTCTATTCAAAACGCTCTAGACTATGCAGAAAACAAAGATATCTCTGGTCTTTTGGTAGTTGACTCTAATACTAAATTGATAGGAATAATAACTGAGAGAGACTTACTATTTGCTAATCGAAATGATCACATTCACGATGTAATGACAAAAGATGTTGTAACTGCAAAACCTGGAGTTACATTAGATGAAGCAAAAGAAATTTTACATAAACACAGAATTGAAAAATTACCAATAGTTGATGATTCAGGAATTATCAAAGGATTGATTACTAGTAAGGATATAACAAACAATGAAGATTATCCAAATGCATCCAAAGACAAGAAAGGACGACCATTAGTTGGAGCAGCAGTTGGTGTAAAAGGTGACTTTTTAGAAAGAAGTGAATCTCTTTTAGAAGCAGGAGCTGATGTTCTTGTTGTTGATATAGCACATGGTCATAGTGAAAATGCATTAAGCACAGTTCGCAATATCAAAAAAGCATTTCCAGACTGTGAATTAATTGCAGGAAATGTAGCAACTGCTCAAGGTACAGAAGATTTGATAAAAGCAGGAGTTGATGCGGTAAAGGTTGGTGTAGGATCTGGTTCAATTTGTATTACTAGAGTGATTACTGGCTCTGGTGTACCACAATTAACTGCAGTTCTAGATTGTGCAAAAATAGGCAAGGATCATGGCATTCCAATAATTTCTGATGGTGGTACAAGAACTTCTGGTGATGCAACAAAGGGATTGGCTGCTGGTGCTTCATCTGTAATGATAGGTAGTATGCTTGGAGGCACTGATGAATCACCGGGTACAGTTTTGACTAAGAACGGAAAACGTTTCAAAGTTTATCGCGGAATGGCTTCTCTTGCTGCTTCAATAGGTAGAAAATCTAAACTAACAGGCTCAATTTCACTTGATGACGATCTTAACGACTATGTTGCAGAAGGAGTTGAAGCTATGGTTCCTTACAAAGGAACTGTAACTGATATACTAAAACAACTTACAGGTGGTGTACGTTCTGGCTTGAGCTATTGTGGCGCACATACAATTCTACAAATGCAAAATAATGCAGAGTTTATCAAAATGTCAAGAGCTGGGTTTGCAGAAAGTCAACCTCACGATGTTTCTGTGATGTAGTTAATTTTTTAAACAGTATGTAAAATCATTGAATCATGTTATCAAAAAGAACTATCATTGGACTAATAGGTGGAATTGCAATTATCACAATTGGTGGCGCTTCTTTAATTCAACATCTTGGACTACACACTGATGATGATTTTTACGATGTTATAGAAGTTGGTGCTGTAGGACTCTATAGAATCCCAGCTCCTGATCACACACTACAAATTATGAATATTACTGGCGATGCTTTTGATCTTAAATTTGAAAGTCCAGCTAATGGATTACAAATTCCATCTATTGATTCAGAAAAAACAAAAGAATCCTTCAAAAATGAATTGTTCTTAGAATGGACTCATTTAGAAGATGGTGAAACAAAAATCCAGATCCAAAATACCGGTAACACAGAATTAGAAATTACCGGAGTTATAACTACAAGCTATAAACCAGAGATTTTTACTCTTGATTTAATGGTAATGATTACTGGAATACTGGTCATCGGATTTAGTATGGGCTTTACCTTAAGAAAACCTAAAGGCTTTTAGCTTAGTTTTGCAGAATGATACGAACCTAAAACTTTCATGAAGAGAGTCTCTCGTTTTATTTTATCTAGCATTTCTGAAATCTGAGAATTTTTTTCGTGCCCTTCAAAATCTACATAAAAATTGTATTCCCACGTATTCGTTTTAGTTGGCCTAGATTCTATCTTTGTAAGATTGACACTTTCCTTGTGAAAATTCTCTATAATTCTGTGTAAAGAACCTGGTTCATGTTTAATGGAAAAAATAATTGAAGTTTTATCATTTCCTGTTTCAGGACTGTTTGTTTTTGATAATATCAGAAATCTTGTATAATTATCCAAATTATTAGCAATATTCTCAGAAATTATTGGCATATTGTGTATGATTGATGCTGCTCTACTAGCTACACACGCACAATTTTTTTTATTTAATTCTTTGACAATTTTTACACTACCTGCTGTATCATATGCAGGAATTGTTTTCATGTTATGTTGCTCAATAAATTTTCTACATTGACCTAAAGCTTGTGGATGCGAATAAATGGTATCCACTTCTTCTAATTTGC
>CATMRH010000002.1 GCA_950073955.1 uncultured archaeon
GGAGGTTTTAGCATAATGAATCTTAAACTCTTGTTGCCATTATTTGTAATTGGACTTGTACCATTTGTTTTTGATAATTCTTTTGCTCAAATTTCCTCTAGTGGATTTGGTGATTCACCTTTTGAAAGAGACTTTGGAGATGTCAAATTTTTAAAAGCACACTTTGGTACACTAAATCAAAAAATCGAAATTGAAGGAGGAGATAATAATGTTCCATTTACAGTTGTATTTGCAAATGTAGGAACTCAAGATATTACTGGAATCAAAGGTCAATTATCATTACCAATGGGTTTTTCTGCATCTGCTGGTCCAAGCATAATTCGTGCTGCCAGCAACTCAAATTCAATAGCAGGAGAAAGTTTTCATCTGACTTTTTTTGTAAATATCGATAAAAGCGTAAAAATTCAACAGTATCCTGGAAGTGTAAAAGTTGATTATTCTAGATTAAGAGAATCTGGAGTTCGAACCTCATTTGAAGATTTTAATTTCCTAGTAACAGGTGATAGTGTGATAAATGTTAGAGCAATAGAACCATTTCTTATATCTTTGAGGTCTAATAATGTAGTAATTGAAATTGCAAATGATGGAACTGCTCCAATTTCTGGTATAGATATTACTGTAACTAACACACAAACAGAACTTGCATCAACATCGTCATCAACTACTAATATGGAAAATGTTATTATTTTAGAATCAAACTGGGATATTGGAAACATTGCTCCAAAGTCAAGTAGATTACTTACTACAACAGTATATGTTCCTGAAGGACTTAAAGGTGATACTCTACGAATTCCTTTATCTATTTCATACTATAATGCACATGGTGATCAACAAACGATTTCAAAGATTGTTGATTTTTACATTAAAGGGTTGATTGATCTTCGTGTTTTCAATGTAGATGTAATTGAATTATCTGGCACACAAATGGTTATTGGAGAAATCATTAATGAAGGAAATGCTGATGGGCTGTTTGGTTTTGTAACTATTGATCCTCGCGGAAATTCTAATATCAAATCAAATACTCAATTCATTGATGAGATTGAGATTGATGCACCTGTACCATTTAATTTGCCAATAGAATTTGATGGCAAAACAAAATATGGAGAACACGACATTACTATTACTGTAAGATACAAAGATAGTATTAGAGATGAGATCTTTCTAACTTACGATACGACAATCTTTGTTAAAGAACCATCAAACGGTAATGAATCTAGTCTTGATCCAACAACGATAATTATTCCAATTATTTTGGTGATAGGAGCAGGAATTTACATAATGCGTAGGCGTAAAAAAGCAGCAATTGAAGCCAGCAATTAAATTTCAAATCTAAAACAGGAAAATAAGGTCAATTTAAATTGAAATCAAGTATTGTTGTTCTAATTTCAGTTTTAGCTGTTGGGAGTATTGTAATTTTTCTAGGTTTTCTTACAAATCAAGAATATATCGAGATCTCTGAAATCTCTAGTCAATATGAAAATTTAGAGAAATACAAGAATGAATTAGAAAAACTCAATCAATACAATCAACAAATCCTAAAAGCACTAGAAGAACAATTCAAAAACTCTAACAGTATCAATCTAGATCAACTAAATGAAGAAATCGAAGTAATAAAACGAGTTGTTAATGAAAGCAAGGAAGAACTTGAACAAGTAATCCAAAAATTATCCCAAATTGAGTCCGAACCCTGATCTAATACTAATTTCCAGTTTTGGGAAATTTACATCATAATTATATTCTATCTTACGGATGTACTGTTGGGTATGGCAAAGGGTGTATTTCTCTTTCTAGTAGGAAGTTTAGTAGGATTTATCACAACACCCCTTCTCTGAACATTTTCTAGACCGTAAGATTATAAGCAATTACTATATCTTGCGATCATGCCAGGTGATGAAATTGAAGTTCCAAAGGAATTACGAGAATTCATGCTAGAAGAAGCAGAAGAAACCTTTCTTGGAAAAAAAAATGGAGCATACAAACAATATCGTTATGGTAATTTACACATTAGAGAATATGATGAAAAGTTTCTCGTTCATATTGATAAAATTGATCCTAGAACAGATCCAATTGGACATTTAGTTCATGATGCACCTGAAGTCTTAATCGGTTTAGCATGTGCAATTTTTGGTGGTTCACAAATTACAAAAAAGTTTCTTAATAAAAAATCAAAAAAGACAACTCTTATTTCTAGTTTGATCTCATCAATCATTTCTGGATATTTAGGATATACAATAACAAAAAAAATTAAAAACTATTTGGAGTAAATTTTATGTATACTATTAGAACCATTCAAATATTCATTAAACTTTTACCATCAATTTTTGCATTACGTAGAGATAGAAAAAAATGGATTCATCAGGAGAAAACAGAAATAAATTCAGAGCAATTTCGTAAAAATGCTCGTAAAGTACTTGATACATTCATCTCATTAGGACCTGTCTACATTAAATTGGGACAATGGCTTTCTTCTAGAGCAGATATCTTACCTCAACCTTATCTAGAAGAACTTGCAAAACTTCAGGATAGTGTTCCTCCTGCTCCTTTTGATCAAATAAAACCAATAATTGAAAAAGATCTTGGACCAATTAATGAAAAATTTGACGAAATAGATTCTAATTGTATTTCAGGTGCATCATTAGGACAAGTCTATCGAGGTTCAATTTCTGGTCAGCAAGTTGCCATAAAAGTAAAAAGACCTGGCATTGAAAAAGTTGTAGCAAAAGATCTTAAAGTTTTAAAAAAAATTCTTCCGGTAGCATTAAGATTTGTTGATCCAAACTTACGATATTCAGCAAAAGCTATGCTATCTCAATTTATTGAGACTATTCACGAAGAAATGGATTATACCATTGAATCTAAAAATCTTAAAAAAATCAAAAAAGATATGGAAAAAAACACCAAAATAATTGTACCCTCAGTTTTTGATGATTTTTCCTCAAAAAACGTCCTAACAATGGAATATCTTCCAGGGATCAAAGTTACGAATGTACAGGCTCTTGATGAGAAGGGAATTGATAGAGAACAACTAGTCATTGATGTTCATAAGGTGTTTTTTACCATGCTTCTCAAACACTCAATTTTTCATGCAGACCCTCATCCTGGAAACATATCAGTAACTGATGATGGGAAACTCATCTTGTATGACTATGGAATGGTCGGACGGATGAATAATGAAACAAGATTCAAGCTAATCAGATTATATCTTGCACTAGTTGAAAAAAACCCTCCAAGAGTTGTTAATGCTATGATTGATCTTGGAATGTTAATTCCTGGATACAATAGATCAGTAATTGAAAAGGGAATAGAACTCTCAATTCGTGCTATGCATGGAAACAAGCCTGATGAAATGGAAGTGCAAAGCTTGATGGAGCTTGCAAATCAAACTATGAGTAAATTTCCATTTATGCTGCCAAAAAACTTGGCTTTGTATATGAGAATGGCATCAATAATTGAGGGAATCTACAAAACACACAATGTTGATTTCAAGTTTGTTCAAGTCCTAAAAAATATACTTGAAGAAGAAAACCTGATTCCAAGAGCATATGTTGAAGAATTAAAGATCTCCTTTTCTAATTTCTCAAAATCAATTGATACTATACTTCGAATTGGACCAGAGATGAAAGAACTCATGGATGAAGCTCAGATCTATATGAAAAAAAGGACACCTATGGTTTTAATCAGTGGAAGTATATTTGCATCTGCAATTTTCATTGGTTCAATATTTTTATATCAATCAAGTGAATTTCTTGGTTTAGTTGGAATGATCAGTTCTGGCTTAATAATGACAGTTTCAGGACTGTTTAGAAAATATTAGATTACTCAATTGAGATATTCTTTGCTTTTTTTGTTACAGGAATAATTAGTGTAAGAATTCCATTTTGGTATTTTGCTGATTCAATTTTTTCTTCTCCTTGTTTAATATCAATTGGAAGCCTAATTTTTTTATCTATCACATTTGGTCTTTGATTTGAAATTAGTGATTCTGATTCCTTTTCATCAATTGTTTTTTGAGCTTTGATAGAAAGAATATTACCACATAAAGTCAATTCAATATCTTTTTTGGCAAATCCTGGAATATCAATTACCACTTTAAGGCTATCTTCATTTAGATGCATATCAATTGGTGGTAACACAAATTCATAGAATTCTCTGGATTTATTTCCAATTTCTTTCATTACTTCTTTAACAAGTCCCATTTTATGATATATCCTCAATTTTTGGTTATAAACCTTATAGGTTTCAGCAAAATTTATTCCACACACTTGAATTTAGTATGAAAATATTTTTAGTAACAAAAAAGTTTAGAATTTTTTAGAACTTCCTTCAAGAATTCCAGAATCCCCATGTATTCTATCTATATGTTTTGAAAGATCTTCTTTACTCTCAAATATTGATTCACAGTAAGGACATGAATATGTATCAGCCATAATGATAAATCGGTAAAGTGTCTATTAAATTATTTGAAAATTATCAAACATGATAGATTTTTAATCAATTAATTTCTCTATTTTGATGACTTATGATAATTGTAATTGAAGGTGGAGATCAAGCAGGAAAATTAACGCAATCAACTTTATTGGAAAAAGCGCTTAAAAAAAGAAAGATCAAAACTAAAGTATTTCATTTCCCCGACTACAAAACTCCGATAGGAAAAGAAATCAGAAAATATTTAGATGGAAAAAGAAAATTTCCTCCTCAAGTAATTCATTGTCTTTTGGCTGCTAATAGATGGGAAAAACTAAATGAAATTTTGGTGGCCCAAGAAAAAAATTCTGTTCTAATAATGAATCGTTATTATCATTCTAATCTGGTTTACGGCATAGCAAACGGTATGAAGCAAAAATGGCTTGATAATCTAGATGCTGGTCTTCCAAAAGGTGATCTTGTAATTTTACTTGATGTTACACAAAAAGAATCATTTCGTAGACAGAAAACTCATAGAGACAAGTTCGAAAAAAATGAAGAATTTTTAAGAAAAATCTCTAAAATCTATAAAATAACTGCTAAGAAAAAACATTGGGAAATAATTGATGCATCAAAGTCTAAACAAAAAATACATGAAGAAATTTTGAAGAAATTATCAAAGAAAATAAGACTATGAAAAAAAATTATGTAGACATAATTGATCCAATTCATGATTTCATTCGTGTATATGAACATGAGATATCAATAATTGACAAACCTATTTTTCAAAGATTAAGACGCATTAGACAGCTTTCTGGTGCTCATTTGACATATCCGGCAGCTCAACATACGAGATTTGAGCATTCATTGGGAGTTATGCACATTGCTAGTCTAGCAGGTCATGCATTAAATGAAAAAGGAATTTTCAAATCAGATGACATTGAAATCCTTAGGTTAGCTGGCCTCTTACATGACATAGGACATGGACCATTTTCTCATCTTTTTGAGGAAATCATCCAAGAAAAGAAAATTTCACATGAAGACTATGGTAAAGAAATTATTCTAAAATCTGAAATTGGTGACGTTTTATCAAAAAACGGCTTTGACAAAAAACTAATTACAAGAATTGCCTTTGGAAATTCTAAATTTCAATTCATGAATGAAATTGTTTCAGGTACACTTAGTGCAGATATGATGGACTATTTACTTAGAGATGGTTATTTTACAGGAGCAGAACATGCAAAAATTGATCATAAAAGAATCACTCAATCACTTGATGTACATCAGAAAAAACTAGCCTTGGAACGTTCAGCATTATATTCTTTTGAATCAATGATGTATTCTAGATATCAAATGTTCAAGGCAGTCTATTTTCACAAAACTGTAAGAGCTGCAGAAGTTATGCTGATTGAAGCATTAAGATTATCTGATGACGAATTTGGTTTTACTAGTTTTAATCTAAATGAATACGTTAAACTCACAGATGAATATGTTTTATCTAGTCTAATCTCATCGAAATCTTCAAAATTAAAACGTGCTAGACAATTTGCACAAGATTATCAAAATAGGAAATTGTTGAAATGTGTGTTTGAGAGAATCTTGACTAGCAGAACTAACTTGAAAAAAACACGAACTGATGAACTCAGAACTTCGATCTCTAAAAAATCTAAAGTTGATGAGAATGAAATTTTTGTAGATAGTTCTGTTACTCCATCAATTCCACTCACACCATCCAAAAACGAATCCAAATCTATTATTTTGATTACAAATGATAATGGAAAATTCTCTGCAAAAGAGATGCTAATTTCAGAAATCCCTGCGGTTTCAGCAATTTCTGGATTCATGAATATCCTAAGAATCTATACCCATCAAAAGAACAGAAAAAAAGTTGAAATTGCCGCAAAATCAATCCTTGGTGGTCTAAAGTGAAAAAGAGAATTGTTATCAAATTATCTGGAAGAGTTTTTGGTGCAGATAATGTCAAAGTACTAAAAGACTATGCTGAATTTCTAGTAAAAATAAGTAAAATTTGCCAACCAATTGTTGTTGCAGGTGGTGGACACATTGCACGACATTATATTTCTCATGCAAGGTCTTCTGGCGCGGATGAATCTACTCTTGATGAACTTGGAATTGAAATTTCAAGACTCAACGCAAAACTATTGATTTATGCTCTTAAGAACAGAGCATATTCACATCCACCAACTACTTTACAAGAAGTTAGACATGCAGTAGATGATGGATTAATAGTTGTAACAGGCGGTTTACATCCAGGCCAAAGCACAAATGGTACTGCTGCATTAATTGCTGAAAAAGTACATGCTGAACAATTCCTTAACGCTACTGATGTTGATGGAGTCTATGATAGGGATCCAAACAAATTCAAAAAAGCAAAAAAATTCAAACGGATTGAACTAAAAAATTTGAAAAAAATGTTGATTCATGAAGATTCTCTTGCAGGAGGCTATGACTTGATGGATATTCTTGCTCTAAAAATCATTGAACGCTCTAAAATCAAAACAAGAATCATAAAAGCTGATCCAAAAATTATTGAAAAGGCCATAAAGGGTGACAATGTAGGTACAGAAATTATTCTTTCTTCAAAATAATTATTCAGAAATTTTGTTTTGAACTGTTGGTCTTGTTTCAGACCAGATCTGAATTTCTTTTCCTGAATATTCAGGAATTCCTGATTCTCGAAGTTTTTTGAAAATTGATATCGCTTCTTCTTTTTTCACTGTCTTTGATTGAGCTTTTGTAAATCCATCTTTATCTACAATTATTGCCACATCCCCACCTTCAGAACTAATCACAGCAGTAAATTCTTCCTCTCCAACTGGTTGAAATTTTCCATCAACTTTTTTGGTTGTCAAAGTCAACATCCCAAATCCAGCTGCTTCAAACATCTTCATTTGTGATTTACTTGCTCTTTGTTTTCCTTGTTGTACTGCTTGGAAGTATTGCATGATTTTTTTCTGCCTCCAATAGTATAATAACCATCTTAACATTTAAGATATCTAAAGTGAAGCAAAAATAATGAATCGTAAAATCTTTCTTGGTGTTGCAGTTCTAGCACTTATGATTATATTTGTAGCAATTCTAACTGGAAATATCCTTCCTTTAATGATTGTAGCACCACAAGGTGAAATTCCTGTAGAAAATCGAAATATTACACAAGTTGCACCTCTCCAAATTGAACTAGATGAAATTTCAATAAAAGAAATTTCAGCACGAACAGCTACAATTAAGATTGCATTTAAAATTTCTAATCCTAACCCAAAGAGTGTAATAGTTCAAACTTTGGATTATCGATTATATGAAACAGGTTATTCTGAGTCTGAACAAATTTCAGGTGGTGAAATAGGAAGTAGACCTACGGGAATGGTAGAATTTGGCTCAAACTATTATGTTCTTCTTGGTAACAACTCTATCCTACTAAAAGACACTATCAATTTGAGAAATTCTGGAAATACTCCTGAATTATGGGCTGTTCTTCAAGACAATACTGCAACTTGGAAAGTTACTGGTGATGTATTTTACAATCTAAGTTCATTAACAAGTGGTCAAGAAAATGAACTTCATTTTGAATTTACCAAATAGAATAGATAGTATCATAAAATTTTAAAATTATGATACTTTGTTTTTAGGAAAAAAATATTGGCAAAGTTATAAAAGCCCGTAAAGTCGTTTTTTATCAAATGGCAGAAGCAGGTTTAGCAGCATTTGGCTCAGCAGTAGGAGTCGCAATTGCACTCGCAGTAGTGTGTTTCGCTCTACGTGGTAAAGGACATCCCGAATCACTAGAATAACCAAGGAACAATCCTTTTTTCATATTTTTCATTTATTTAGTTAATCTATTTTTCCTTGCCCAATATTCCCATTAGGGAAATTTGTTTAGAACTCTTCTTTTTCATGAAACATCTCTCAAAATATTGACAATCCGAACAATCAGATGATGGTTCTATGATAGGTGTTTTTTGTTCTTTAAGAAGATCATTAAAAACTCTAACTCTTCTGATTGTTTCCTCAAACATCTTTTTGTTGCGTGTTAATGAAAAAGTTATTTCTTTCTTATCTCCTGTAATGTAAACAATTACTCCATCAACTTTGTCATATATCCACATACATGCATTAAGAAATAGAATATCATTTGCTTGAGGGTTTTCTAATTCACCTAATGCTGATCTGAATAAAAGAATAGAATCATCTGTTATCATATCGACCTGTGCCTTTAGCTTGATTTTGTCTATTGCAAATTCTTTTGGTTCGCTTCCATATTGTAATTTTCTTAGTAATCCTGAGAGAAGCTCATTGAATCCCCTTCTTTCAATTTCATTAGGGTCTATCCTATCATAATATGAGCGTCTTAGACATTTGGTTACTTCTTGAAGATGAATAGTTTGAATATCCTTAGAATCTATCTCAATTTCTAATTCATTTCCTATAGAACGTATTGCATTGTGAGTAATATTTCGAAAATCTCTATCTCCCATCATGATAAATTATCTTAAAGCTAGATCAATATAGGTTAATTCATAATCTTGTTTAGATAATTCGAAATTCTGCCTGAAAATGCAAGTGTGACGAAATGAACTCCAAATCCTAATACTGCTCCAATAATCAGATTTCCAGTTCCATAGTAAATTCCCAAAAATACTCCTAGCGATGGTAGAGCAAAAATCAGTGCCATAGAGATACTTACCCAATTTGTAAGAATATCAATCGACGTTTCATGTTTTTTCGATGGAAACTTGCTCATTTTTTATACCAGATTATTCTGTCTCTAAAATCAATTTTGACATAGTAGTTTCAGTTGGTATTTTTTGTTCAACTGCATAAGCAATTGCTGCAAGATTTCTTACTTCAAATGCAGTTAGTTTTGTAATTCCTACTGTAGTTGCTAAACTGAACATTTTTGTAAAAGAGTTTAACGATGCTTGATAAATTGCTATTTCAAAAGATCTTTCAAATTCAGATATTGCATCTAATTCATTTTCATTTTGAGGAACTAAATCCTTATATTTTGTATTAGCAAGTTCGCTAAATGCATCTCTTATTGATTCAGATGATATCATTCTTGCTAGCAATTCTTTTGCAGCTGGAGATTGAATTATAATTAAATCCTGAATTTGTTGTTCATCAAGTCCCCAAAACTTTCCTCTAATTACACTTAGAATGTTGTAAAAATCAATATCCATTCCAATTAATCTACTTGCATCTATGTCTCCAGATTTAAGTGCCTTTACAAGGCGTAAATACAAAATTTTATCAAAATATGTATCAAAGATTTGGATATTCTTTTTATCTGCATACAAAGCAGCTGCTTTTGCAATCTCTTCACCAAATTCAACTTGGCTTAAACTTGCAACAGTTTCTTCCAAATCTTTTGCGACAAGTGCTTTGACTACGATATCTCTTTGTTTGATTAATTCTTCAGCACGAAGATTAATGTGAGTTTCAATCTCTTCTTGCGATTTTCCCAAAACTTTTCCTTTTAGAATTTGTTTTAAATTAGAAATAATAAATTTCAAATAATAAGCATCCAAGATACGTGACTCACCAGCAGTTTTTGCAATGCTATAATGAATTTCAGCTAGGTGACTTTTTAGTGCAGACTCGATACCCAGAGACGTGTATGGTTTCTCTACTTCAGATACTGCTTCTCCATAAACTGTATTTTTAATTCTAGTCATTAATTCATCAAGATCTCTTGATTCTGCTAAGGTTTGAAAATCAGCTTTTTTTAGTAATTTTCCTCTTTTACTATAGGATTTTACAGACGCATAGACATTTTTAGATCCACCCATTTTGACTGTTCTCTCTACATAACCGATTTTAATGTTTGGCGTTTTCTTGTTTGTGTTTAGGACTAGGTTATTTTATTGAGAAATTTGATGGTATCTCCCTTTTCTTGTTTTGACAGTTTTAAAAACGCCTCTAAAAACTCCTTTTGAATACCTAAAGACTCATCGGAAACTTCTTTAAGTTTTGATAGATCAAAAGGAAGCAGATCTTTAATTTTATTATCACAAAAAGCCTTGACATATTTTTGAAGAATTGAATATGTAAAACTTGGACTAGTCTTTAATAGAGAAGAGAGAATTTTTTCAAATTCTTTTTCAGTAGATTCAGACTTTGAAAAAAACTCTTTTAGTAAATTTTCTCTATTTGTAATTTCACTTATTGATAGTGCTATCAAGATACCCTGTTTGGTCAAATGGTAGTATGGGATTCCTATTTTTTGAAGAGCCTTTGGACCTCTTTTTAGAGGCAATCTCCCATTCTCTTCTGCAATCTTCATTGGTAGTAAAATCTCATCAAAATCACGAAATATTCCTGAATAGATATTCTTCCAAGCAATTTCTTGTTTTTTTGCTATTCTCTGAGATATCCCTGTCCTAGTTCTTTCTGCAGGATTGACATTACTGGCAAGTATTGTAATGATTGCTCTTTGTCTATTCGCTTCTCCTGTTAATTCATCACCTTTAGTCTTGAATGTATCAAAAATTGCTAGTTTAATGACTGATTTTACCTTCATTTTTCATCCTTGACCTGATTTTCATATTTTATGTTATTATCAGAATATACTGAAATATAATAATTTACTTTTTTATAAATTTCAGTGTTTTCAAGCCTTAAATCCTCTCCAATTTCGATAAATTTAATGAATTCTAGGAACTACAAGTATGCTCTATTACTTGTAGCCGCAGTATCAATCACAGCAACTAGTGCAATGTCTATGGCATATGCACAAAGTGTTGATGATGGTATGGACGGATATGTAGTAGGAACCAGTGGAATTTACACTGGTAATCCTAACGAATGTTGGTACGATGACGGCGATGGCGGAATGCTCCCTTGTATGGTAGATACAGGTGATATGGCATGGATGCTAACGGCAACATCATTAGTACTCTTCATGACTCCCGGCGTTGCATTCTTCTATGGAGGTTTATCCAGATCAAAGAACGCAGTAAACGTCGTCGGCATGACCTTTATCGTTATAGGTCTAATGTCGGTACAATGGGTTCTATGGGGATACTCACTAGCATTTGGCGCAGTTGATTCAGACGCAAATATGTTCATGGGAAACTTGGATTATGTAGGATTTAATCAAGTCTCAGCATGGGCACCATTAGGTGAACCAGGACCTTGTGCAGACACATGGTCTAATGCATATCAGATGCAACAGTTCAAAGATGGAGATGTTTGTAGTCAAGGTTGGCCAGGTACAGTACCTCACCAACTATTTGCAATGTTCCAAGCAACATTCGCAATTATCACCCCAGCACTAATTGTTGGTGGTTTGATTGACAGAATCAAATTTAGCGCATTGATCATATTCGTACTCATATGGGGTACCTTCGTCTATGACCCAATAGCACATTGGGTTTGGGGAGGTGGTTACATAGGAGGAGGATCTATAGACCTTGATCCAGACTTATCGCCATCATACGCATTAGACTTTGCTGGTGGTACTGTAGTACACATTACTTCAGGATTCGCTGCATTGGCAGGAGCCTTAGTCCTTGGCAGAAGACTTGGATATGGCAAAGTTCCAATGGAACCACACAACGTTCCAATGGTTGTACTTGGTGCATCCATTCTATGGTTTGGTTGGTTTGGTTTCAACGCAGGAAGTGAAGTAATGGTAGACGGCATTACCATAAGTGCATGGACTGTCACTAATACCGCAACTGGTATGGCTTCAGTTACATGGCTCTTGATGTCATGGGCACATACCGGAAAACCAAGTATTGTTGGAGCTGCAACAGGTGCAGTAGCAGGATTGGTAGCAATCACTCCAGCTTCAGGTTGGGTAGGTCCAATGGCTTCGATTATAATCGGTATTGCAGCTGGTACAATTTGTTATGGTGCTATAGCATTCAAGAATGCACGCAAATGGGACGACGCATTAGATGTATGGGGAGTACACGGAATGGGTGGTCTTACAGGTGCAATTTTGACTGGTACATTAGCTAGTCCACACGTTTGGGATACTGGAGACGGTATTGGCGCATGGACTGGTACACCAGAAGGAATGGAACAGCAAGCAATCAGCATCATTGGGGCCTGCATATCAGTAGGTTATACCTTTGGTGTTACCCTTGTAATCTTCAAGATTATGGATGCCATCTGGCCAGGCGGAATCAGAGTCACTCCTAAAGAAGAGGAGATTGGCATTGATTTGGCACAGCACGGCGAAAGAGCATACGTAAACGAATAGAAAAAACCCTTTTCTTTTCTTTTTATTTTTTTTAAATACAAATCAATTTAGATTTGATCAATTAACTAAAATCATGTTAATCACTACGTCTGAATTAGAATCAAAACTTGAACAACCTAAATTGTTATTAATTGACACTCGTTCGTTTAAGGAATATTCAGAAGGACATATTCCAGGATCTGTCAATTTAGATCTGTTTGCATTTCATTGGATAGATACAACAAAAGAAGGAATACAAAATTTTAACAAACAAGCAGAGATGATCTTTTCATTTGTAGGGATAAGCTCTGAAAAGAAAGTTGTTTTTTATGATAATGTTTCTGGAATGCTAGCTGCAAGAGGTGTTTGGATGTTGGAATATTTTTCACATCCAGATGTATCTTTGTTAGATGGTGGCATGAAAAAATGGAAAAAAGAAAATCGACCAATGGAAATAAAACAAAACCCATTTCAACCCATAAAATTTTCTGGAAAAGTTAATCCTGAAATTATTTCCAGTTATGAATATATCTTAGACAATATTGATACGCTAAAGATTATTGACGCTAGATCTGATGAAGAATATAATGGAACTATTGTAAGGGCAGCACAAGTAGGACATATTCCAAAATCTGTCAATATTGATTGGAATCTTAACATCAATGATGATGGTACTTTCAAATCAAATGAAGAACTATCCAAACTTTACCAAATCCCAAAAGACACTGAGATTGTGACTTATTGTCAAGGAGCCTATCGTGCTTCCAACACGTTTCTTGCATTAAAAAAACTTGGTTTTACAAATGTCCGCGTATATCTAGGCTCTTGGGGAGAATGGGGAAATAAGTTAGATTTACCTGTGGAAAAATAATTACGAAAAATAGACCTTGAGCATTACAACAAACTATGAACTAACTACCATAACGCCAAAAATGGCAAATCCAAGCATAACGAGTGCAGGAATTAAAGTGATTATGAATTCTTTTGACATTACTTTTCTATCTCCTACTTCTATTTTTTCTTATTCTTCCAAGAATATGTATTGTAAACCCTTTCTGGAACTAATTGTTTGAATGGTTGAGAACCACCATCATACCATTTTGTAAAGAACTCATAGAGGTGAAGCCTTAGAGACTGAATATACACAATCAAACCTTCAATCATCATAATTCCTATCTGTCCTCCTATGATAAGCACAATAGCCATTGGACTACTAATTCCTCCCAAGTTTTCAAAGGCCTGATTAACTGTAAGCAAAAGAGCTGCATGTACTAGAAGCATAATTCCTAATCGTGCATAACTGATCGAGTGCGCTAGACATTCAATGGTTTTTCCAAGCAAAACCTCCATCATGACACTTACCATATCTCCACCATCCTCTGGATGTTTTTTGTTATGTTTTATGCCACCAATTATCATCATTACAACACATACAAGTATGATAATAATTGAAACTCTAACAACTATCCATACAACTGCCCATTCCCCAACAAGTATAGAGACCCAAGGTACAGCTTCTGTGTGAATCCTAGAATACATATTCATGACATCATATCCAGAACCTATTGCTCCCATCATAACTCCAAAAACTCCTAACCACATGAACATATTGGGAATAGCTTCAAAGATCAGTCCATCTTTATCTTTCTTTTTTGCATAGTTACGAATTCGTAAAAGAAAAGCCCATGATAGATGAATAACTCCTAAGAACATTGACACTTTTAGAATCATGATTACTTGATCAAATGTTAATTCTGCTACACTGATAGATCCTATCAACCATGAAATTGAATGAAGTGGTCCACCCTCATGTAACAATACTTCAAACCCTGCCAAGTGTTCTAAATGAAAACCAAATGCCTCTCCCTGAAAAATTCCAGCAAGTGCACCTGCTCCACCCGACATTGCAAGCAACATTCCCCATCTTGATAATGTGCCCTGTCCTTTGAATTTGAACAAGAGTCCTAAACCCATTAACAATAATCCGTGGCCTAAATCTGCAAACATTAATCCATAAAATATAGGCCACATGAGCGCTATCATCCATGTAGGATCAAATTCTCCTCGCTTGGGGATTCCTTGACTGTTAGTAATCACTTCATATGTTCTAACCCATTTGGGATTATCCAAATAAACAGGAAGATCTGAAAGCGTCTCTACATCTTTAATCTCTTCAGTTATTGACGTCCATTGACTTGTTACTTGTTTGAACTTTTTTTCCATTTTCTTGGGAATATACCCTTGAATAACTGCAAAATTTTTAGTACCTCCTGGTTTTCGTAATGTTTCAAGAACTTCTTTTGCCACAAATGCATTTTCATGCATTGATAGAATTTCACCACGAATTTTTTTTGTGATAGACACTAATTCTTTTGAAATTGATTTTTGTTTTCCTGTTAATTCCTTTATCTTTGCTTCTGCTAAAGAATATGCATCACTTGGAACTTGAGGAAAATCTTTCGGTATGCTAAATGGATTAGAATTAAGGGCTCTCATAACTCTGAGAATCTTATCAGAGTCATCGATATCAGAAATTATTATAATAGCTGATTTTTCTTTAGATTCTAAATCATATTTGAAAATTGGTATGCCTTCTAATGATCGTTCAATCTCTCCAAAATCAGAGGAATTAATGACAAATAGATTTGTATAAAAATAATTCATAGATCCAAAACCACTTAGATCAACTTTCAGCTTGTTTGCAACTTGTAATGTTTCTTTTAATGATTTGAATTCTTCTAGAGAGTGACTAATCTTTGAATTTTCCTCTAATACTTTAGCTGCTTTGGTGATACTATCTGGAATTTTCTCCAGATCTGCAATCATATCTTCAATTTCTTCAATTTCATAATTTTTCTTTTTAATTACAGTACCTTTGAAAAGAATCTCCATGATGCCAACTCGTAAAGGAATATTCAATCCCCTGATCACTTCTTCAACAAATTGATGCGTTTTTTGTGCTCGTAAAAGAAGATCATCAATTTCAGGAGTAACTGTTTCATTTTCAATCTCCATTTTATGAAACCATTCAAACTCGGTTAGACGTGATATTGCTTTTGGAGATTCAGCTCTTGGAAGTATAACGCTGCCCATCAAAAGTTCAGCAACAGTCACACTTCCCACGACAATTATTACATTATAATATCTTTCTAAGTCCAAAATGAAAATATGATTTTTTTTGAATTATTCAAATTACTTCCAAACATTCAAATCTATTATTGAACGACCAACTCGTATTGACATCTAATTCGTCATTAGAACAAGCTATTGACAAAATTCTTAAGAAAACTGAGAAAGAAATTCTACTAGATCTTAAAAACTCAGGTTCAGATTCTAAACAAACACTAGATGACTCGCTTCCTAAACTAGAACAGGAATATGATAAAATTATTTCAGATGGATATAAAGAAGCAGACAAAATCGAAAAACAG
Source organism: uncultured archaeon (assembly GCA_950073955.1). Lineage (GTDB taxonomy): Archaea > Thermoproteota > Nitrososphaeria > Nitrososphaerales > Nitrosopumilaceae > Nitrosopumilus. The sequence goes on from CATMRH010000002.1 coordinate 16,042, forward strand.
ATTATTGGTAGTTCCGATCTAGATGTTAGAAATAAAAAACTTTTGTTATTGGAAGAAGGAGTTGACAAAGTCTTTTCAAAAGCGTTAGATCAAATAGCAAACACTGATCGAAGTGGAGATTACTCAAATCTAATTAAGACTTTGTTAGATGAAGCAACTAAAATTTTAGGTACAACTAAAGTCACTGTTTTTACAAATACTAAAGATAAAGATGTAGTAAAATCAATACTATCAAAATATTCTGGTGCAAAATTGTCCTCTGAAACAATTGATTGTCTTGGTGGAATTAAAATAAAATCAAAAGATGGTACAATGACATTTGATAATACTATTGATGCAAGGATTGAACGCTTTAAGCCTTTAATAAGGAAAGAGATTGCATCCACATTCGGAATGGGAAATTAGAATGGCAGCTCAAGGTAAAATTGTTTGGGTAAGCGGTCCTGCGGTTAGAGCTGATGGCATGTCTGAAGCAAAGATGTATGAAACTGTAACTGTTGGAAATGCAAAATTAATTGGTGAAGTAATTCGATTAACTGGTGATGTGGCATTTATTCAGGTTTACGAGTCAACAAGCGGATTAAAACCAGGTGAGCCTGTGGTTGGTACTGGAAACCCACTTAGTGTATTGTTAGGTCCAGGCATTATTGGACAACTTTATGATGGAATTCAAAGACCTCTAAGAGAACTATCAAAACAATCTGGTTCATTCATTGGAAGAGGTATTGTAACTACTCCAGTTGATATGACAAAAAAATGGCATTTTGTACCAACTGTTAGTGTTGGTGACGAAGTTACTGGAGGAGATATACTTGGAACTGTAAAAGAAACAGATATTATTGATCACTCTATTATGGTTCCACCAGATCATCCAGGCAGAAAAATTAAAAATATTGTTTCAGAAGGAGATTATGACTTAGAAACTGAAATAGCCACAACTGAAAAAGATGGACAAACCATTTCACTAAAGATGTATCACAAATGGCCTGTAAGAAAACCAAGACCAATCAAAAGACGTTATGATCCAAATATCCCACTTATTACTGGACAACGTGTAATAGACACATTTTTCCCAATTGCAAAAGGCGGAACTGGTTCAATTCCTGGTGCATTTGGAACAGGAAAGACAGTTACATTACACCAAATTGCAAAATGGGCTGATGCTCAAGTTGTTGTTTACATTGGTTGTGGTGAGAGAGGAAACGAGATGACTGAAGTACTAGTTGAATTTCCACATCTCAAAGACCCACGTAGTGGAAAACCACTCATGGACAGAACTGTCCTTGTTGCAAATACTAGTAACATGCCAGTGGCAGCAAGAGAAGCAAGTATCTACACTGGTGTAACAATTGCAGAATATTACAGAGATATGGGTAAAGACGTTGTACTTGTAGCAGACTCTACTAGTAGATGGGCTGAAGCACTTAGAGAAATGAGTGGTAGATTAGAAGAGATGCCAGCAGAAGAAGGCTATCCCTCATACCTTGCATCAAGATTAGCAGAATTTTATGAAAGAGCAGGTCGTGTTAGAGCAGCTGGAAGTCCAGACCGTGATGGTTCAGTTACTTTAATTGGTGCTGTATCTCCATCCGGTGGTGATTTTACAGAACCAGTTACAACTCACACAATGAGATTCATCAAAACTTTCTGGGCTTTGGATGCAAAACTTGCATACTCTAGACACTATCCATCAATCAACTGGATGAACAGCTATTCTGGTTATCTTGCTGACATTGCAAAATGGTGGCATGAAAATGTCAGTGAAGATTGGTTAAGTCTAAGAAGTGAAATGTATGGAATTTTACAAAGAGAAGATACACTAAAAGAAATTGTCAGACTTTTAGGTCCAGAAGCATTACCTGATGAAGAAAAACTAATCCTTGAAGTTGCAAGAATGATAAAGATTGGTCTTTTACAACAAAACTCATTTGATGATGTTGATACTTTTTGCAGTCCAGAAAAACAATTCAAACTAATGAAATTATTAGTTAACTTTTACAGGGAAGGTCAACAAGCAATTAAAGAAGGTGCAACATTAACTGATATTCGCGCAATGCCAATTATTGGTTCTATACTCAAGGCAAGAATGGATGTCAAAGATGATGAGATGCCAAAACTTGATCAATTAGAAAATGATATGCAGAAACAATTCAAAAAAATTACAGGAGTGAAAGTTACAAATTGACATTAGAAGGCGGAGTTCAATACAGTAAGATTGCTGAAATCAAAGGTCCACTAGTAGTTGTAGATGATGTTGACAATGCAGCATTTGATGAACTTGTTGAAATTGAAACTAATGAAGGAGAAAGAAGACTAGGTAAAGTTCTCGAAGTAGGAAACGGTAAAGCAATTGTTCAGGTTTTTGAGGGAACAACTGGATTATCTATAGCTGGAACAAGCGCAAAATTTGTAGGTAAAGTCATGGAAATGCCAGTATCAAAAGAGGTACTTGGTAGAGTATTTGATGGATTGGGTAGACCAAAAGATGGACTACCAGATCCAATTGCTGATAAATTTGTTGACATTAATGGTGAACCAATGAATCCAGAACAACGTGAATATCCAAAAGACTTCATTCAAACTGGAATATCTGTAATTGATGGATTGATGACTCTAGTTAGAGGACAAAAACTTCCAATCTTTTCAGGTTCTGGTATGTCTCACAATCTTTTGGCAGCACAAATTGCAAGACAAGCAAGTGTTGTTGGAAAACAAGATGACTTTGCTGTAGTCTTTGCAGCAATCGGTGTGCAATACAGTGAAGCAGAATATTTCAGACGAAGTCTTGAAGAATCTGGTGCACTAAAGAGAAGTGTTCTATTTCTGAATACAGCAGACGATCCTGCAATTGAAAGAATCATTACTCCACGTGTAGCTTTAACTGTTGCTGAATATTTGGCATTTGACTTAGGAATGCACGTTCTAGTTGTAATGACTGACATGACAAATTATTGTGAAGCATTAAGAGAAATATCTGCAGCACGAGAAGAGGTTCCTGGAAGAAAAGGCTATCCTGGTTATCTTTACACTGACCTTTCAACAATCTATGAAAGAGCAGGTAAACTACAGGGAAGGAAAGGAAGTGTTACCCAAGTTCCAATTTTATCTATGCCATCTGATGATATTACTCATCCAATCCCTGATCTAACTGGTTACATTACAGAGGGACAAATAGTAATTGGCAGAGATTTGTTCAGACAAGGAGTTTATCCACCAATCAATATTTTGATGAGTCTTAGTAGACTGATGAAAGATGGAATTGGTGAAGGAAGTACCAGAGCAGATCATAGTGAAGTTGCTAATCAAGTTTATGATGCATATTCTAGAGCACAAGAAGTAAGAGCACTAGCAGGTATTGTAGGTAAAGCAGGACTAACTGAAATTGACTTGAAATACATGGATGTTGGTGATGTCTTTGAAAAAGAATTCCTTACACAAGCAATTGATGAGAACAGAACTATTGAAGAAACACTTGGAATTTTATGGAAGATTGTTTCTAAATTACCAAAGAACGAAATTACTAAAATCAAAGATAAGTACATAGACCAATACTATAAGGAAGAATAACAAAATGTCATTTGGACAAAATGTTTCTGCTACAAAAATTGAACTTCTCAAATACAAAAAATCTACTCAAGTTGCAACAATGGTTCAAAAAATTTTAGATGATAAACGTAAAGTTCTCTTAAGAAATATAGAAGAAATGATTGAAAAGGCTTCTAAAACAAGAGGTGGTATTTGGGATCCACTACAAGATATTTACAAATCTGTAAATGAAGCATATCTTTCATTAGGAACAGGAACAGTTGATTCTGTTGCTGAATCTACACCAGCTGTAATGCAAGTAGATGTTCATGTAAGAAGAGTAGTTGATGTAAAAATTCCAGCACTTACAGTAACTGAAAAAGATACAAAATCAATGCCTTATGGATTTGCAGATACAAATTCTTCAATTGATAGAGCAGCAAAACAGATCAAAGAATTACTTCCACAAATTACCAAAGCAGCAGAATATGAAAACTCAATCTTTAGCCTCGCAAAAGCACTTGAAAAGACACAAAAGTTGCTTAATGCTTTAGAAAACGTTATCATTCCACAATATCAACAAAATATTCGATTCATCGCTCAAGCTCTTGAAGAAAAAGAAAGAGAAGAATTCGCAAAGTTAAAAAAAGTTAAAGCTAAGATGGAAAGTAGGAAATAATGGCAAAAGAAGAAATCAAAAAATTACTTGAAAATTCTAAAAAAACACTAGATCACGATCACGAAAATTTCGTAAAATCTATTAAAAATGATCTAACATCATTCAAAAAGAAAACACTTGATCAAATTTAATGTTCTAACGTCATCATGATTTAAATATGGAATTATGAGAAATTCAGACAGATGAAACATATTGTTTTATTTTTATCAGTAGCAGCAATTGCATTAGTTGCAGCAGGTCTTACAGATGTAGCATATGCTCAAGAAGAAGGAACTGGTGGTATGAGTGATGGTTCCAAACTTATTGGTGCTGGTATAGCATTTGGTGTTGCAGCAGGCGGTGCTGGTGTTGGTTTAGGTCAAGTAGGTGCAGCAGGTCTTGCAGTAATAAGTGAAAATCCAGCACTACAGTCTAAAGTATTCATCTTTGTAGGTATGGTTGAATCAATTGCTATCTATGGTATAGTTATGATGTTTATCATCTTAGGACAATAAGTCCCAACAAAATATTTTTCAAATTTTAATTATATCTTAACTTATTTACATCTAATACTCTTGAGCAATATCTACACTTGAGCACTCTTCCTTCCTTATCCATAACATCCATTATTGATTCTATGTGCTCAGTACTGTTTGTGATACACTCTGGATTTGAGCAACGAAATATTCTATCAACCTCATTTGGAAGAGCAACCCTTCTCTTTTCCACAAGCTTGTAATTTTTGATGATGTTAATTGTTGCATTTGGTACAATGACTGCAAGTTTGTTTGTATCGTCATCTTTTAGGAACTTGTTTTCTACTTTAATGATGTCTTTTTTCTTAAATTTACCACTTGGAACATTCAAGGCTATGGTAATCAGGCTTCCATCTTTACCGTCAATTCCTAATGCGTCAAGAACCTGAAGACCCTTACCTTCATCAATATGGTCAATTACAGTTCCTTCCTTGATTCGTCGAACCATAAGTTCGGACTGTTCCATCAGAATACTTTGTATAGTCACTGGTATATAATATTGAAAGAATGAATGAGTTTTATCAAAAAGATATCATCTCAATTAAGGACTTTGATAAAGAAAAATTAGAGAAAATTTTTGTCGCAACAGACAAGATAATGAAACTAAATCCTGAAGAGCGAAGGGAGATTTGTAAAGGAAAGACTCTAGCTTATTTATTTTATGAGCCAAGTACTAGAACTCGTCTTAGTTTTGATTCTGCTATTGCATCAGTTGGTGGTAATTCGTTAGGAATCTCTGATATCACTTCTTCTTCTGCACAAAAAGGTGAGAGTCTTGCTGACACTGTACGAATAATGTCAATTTACTCTGATGTTCTTGTTTTACGACACACTTTGGATGGTTCAAGTAGATTTGCAGCTGAAATTTCAGAAAAACCTGTTATCAATGCTGGAAGTGGAACAGAAGAACATCCTACACAGGCAATTCAAGATTTGTATACAATCAAAAAAGAAAAGAAAAAGATTGACGGTCTAAAGATTGGAATTGTCGGCGATCTAAAGTATGGACGAACTGTTTATTCTTTGTTACATGGACTTGGGAACTATGATGTTGATGTTCGTTTAATTTCTCCAGAATCCCTTAGAGTGAGATCTGATTCAATTTACGAAATAAAAAAGAGATTGGACTTTACTGAATCTACAAACATTGACGAACATATTGATGAACTTGATGTTCTTTATGTGACAAGAATCCAAAAGGAGAGATTCCCTGATGAAGAGGAATATCTAAAAGTCAAAGGAAGCTATGTTGTGGGATTAGATTTACTAAAACAGATGAAAGATGATTCTATAATTTTACACCCTCTTCCAAGAATAGATGAAATCTCAACTGATATTGATAATACAAAAAATGCAAAATACTTTGAGCAAGCTGAATATGGAAAGCACATACGTGCAGCCCTATTAGGCCTGATACTAAACGAGAACGGATTTTAATTTATTTTAGAATCCGCATTCCATATATCTAGAAACATTCCAACATGACTTGTTGACACAAACAAAAGTAATTCCAATATTTCCTTTAGATCTAGTTTTATTTCCTAGACAAGAACTCCCACTTCGAATCTTTGAGCCTCGTTACAAGCAATTAGTTGATGATTGCATGTTAGGTGACGGTCAGTTTGGTGTATGTTTGATTGACGAAAAAAATTCTGTAAACGGTTGGAATTCTCCTAAATTAGTTGGAACAATTGCAAAGATCACCAAATGTGAAGACATAGAGATTGATGGACTACAACTACATATTGATACAATAGGTAGAAACTCGTTTAAAATTAAAAAAATTATTCCACCACCAATTCCTCAACCTACAAACTATGATCCACTTTCAGTAGAGGGACATCAGGAAATATCTGAAATACATGAGAAAGTTGGAACTGAAGCAAAAATGTACATTCAAGCTGAAGTTGAAATGATTCCAGAAATTGATGAGAATATTTCACTAGACCAGTGGGAAAGACTAGTTGAATTATGGAAAAAGAAAACTGTTACACAAGCATTGCCTCAAGTTGTTGAACCACATACATTAGAACATGTTTTAGAGCAATACTATCTTACTACTGATACGCCTACAATTGATTACATTTATTCATTGTCTGCACTTGGTGCCAATGATCCAAATGATCTTCAACCAATTTTGGAGGCAACAATAATGGATGATTTGATTCAAAAAGTTGAAGAATTACTGACAGTAAAATAACCCTGATGAAATGAAAATAATGTTGTCATTAACAAAATTTGGAATATTTGTAATGGTTGCATGTTTGTTGTTTCCAGCAAGTAGTGTTTATGGACATGGGTTGGGAATTGATACCCTTTCTTCAATAGATATCCAAGGAAAAGAAATCTCAATCTCAGTTGAGATGCCAATGTATTTTGAAAATGATCAAGAGCAGATCACAATTACTGCAATTGAAAAGGAAACAAAAGAAAATGCAAAAAATGTCACATTTCTAATTGGTTTGTTTCATGAAAATGAGCTAATTTTTAGAAATTATTTCTTTGCAGAAGATGGTATTTTACCAATTAAAATAACACCAACACAAGAAGGCGAAGTAACAATTCATGGTGAGCAAGACTCTTTGCTTGGAGCATGGCATGGAACTGAATCCAATCCTATAGAAATTACAGGATCTCTGTTTGATTCAGGTGGCTTGTATAATTTTGAGATTGAAGTAAGAACTATTGATGAACCAACTAACATCATAGAAGACTCTGGCATCTATAATGCAGATCTGAGTATTATTGAGACTACATCTTACATTCAAAAAGATGCAGAAAACATTGATGTGAAATTTAGTGTACAGTCATATTTTGATAAAATTTCTAATTTTGAGTACGATTCTGAGACTAAACAGGTAACATTTGAGATGCCATTTGACTGGAAAGAAAAACAAATGTCTCATGTGCCTGTGGTCCATTTAGAAGTCCATTTTCCAAGAGATTTTACTGAATTTTTGACTCCTAGTTACTTAGGTTATGCAAATGGAGTTGAGCTATTCAAGGCTTCAGTAATAATTGATGATTATACCGAAGAAGATGAAAGAATAGTTCACCTTGTTTTGTTGCAAGATCATCTAAGATTTTTGAAAAATGAAATGAAAAAATCAGATGAACCATTACCTGACAATATTGTATTTACACTATCTACTAGTGAAAACATCGAGTTACCTTTAGTTGCATATACAAAAAGTGAGGATTTTAAATTAAATCTCTCGTGGGATCCTGTAATAATAGAACCAGGAATCAACACAAACTTTGTTTTTACTATTAGAGATGGGCAAACTAGTGAACCACTAAGAAATTCTGACTATACTTTTATAATTATTCAAAATGGAAAGGAAATTCATCGCACATCAGGAACCGCACAAATTGGTGGTGACTTTGAAAAATTCACATTTGCCGAAGATCAGACAGGTCCTATGATAATAAAATTTGAAAACATTCGAAATACTGGACAAGAAACTGAGTTTAGAATTGTTGTTGTACCAGAATTTGGAATCACCACATTGTTTATTTTAGTAACTTCAATAATTGGAATGATTTTTGTTACTAGAAGAAATTCATTTAGATTTAATATCTAAAGTGCAACAAGCTTTACAGTATCCATGTTTCTGTTTGTTTGAAAATCTTTTGTCATTGTAGTGACTTTTTCTGCATCACCATTCATAACAAAGAGCTCCATGCATTTTTCTTTCTCAATCTTACTATGAAGATGTGTTATAATTAGATCCTCAAAGTTATGAGTAATTCCTGAAACGACATGATCAAACTCGTCATTGTGTACAACCAAAAGAATGGCATGAATATCTCCAGCCAAATCTGACTTTTGTTTTTCCTCAGAAACAAACGCTCTAATCCCAGCTCTGATGGCTTCAGATCTACCTGAAAATCCCATGGATGATTGTAATTTATCCAATTCCGAGAGAATTTCATCATTTAATGAGATTGAAACTATTGGCATATGCCTAATGTTATTAATTATCTTATAAGTTTAACAATAAATGTTATTAATATTTTATAGATTTATTAATAATTTACATTGAGCTAATTAGTGAATATACAAATCAAGCTTGCAATAATTGCAATAGCAATAGTAATTCCATTAAGCTCAATTGCCGTTTACGGAACTAATTCGAACCAACAATTTACAATAACTGATAGTTCAAAACTACAAGTTATCTCATCATTTTATACACTTCACGAATTTTCACAAAATATTGGACAAGAAAAAGTAGATGTTACTTTACTTGTTCCTGTTGGAGTTGAACCACACGATTGGGGACCAACTATTAAGGATGTACAAAGAATGCAAAAGTCTGATTTAATTATTATCAATGGAATAGGTTTTGAAAATTGGGTTGATAATTTAGATGAAACTGATTACCAAGGAGTTATTGTTGATACCAGTAATGGAATTTTAGTTAGGAATTTTGATCAAGAACAAATTAATTCTTCTGGAGATCCACACATCTGGTTAAACCCTGTTTATGCAAAAATACAAGTGCAAAATATTGCCAATGCTTTTTCTAATTCAGATCCTGACAATCAACAATATTATCAATCCAATGCAGCAAAGTACATTGAACAATTAGATTTACTTGATTTAAAAATTCGCAATGAATTATCTGATTGCAATCAAGATTTTGTAGCTTTTCATGACGCATTTTCATATTTTGCAGATGAATATAATCTAAATCAACATACAATCATTTCATCAAATTCTCCTCATGGAGAAGCCACAGCAAGAACATTAGAAGAAATAATTTCTACATCTAGAGAATTAAATATTAAAGTAATTTTTAGTGAAGAGAATGTTAATACTAGAACATCTGAAATAATTGCAAATGAAATAGATGGAAAAGTTTTAGTTTTATCTACATTAGAAATTTTTTCTGATGGAACTTACATTTCTAAAATGACTGAAAATCTTAACAATTTAAGAGAGGCATTATGTTGAAAGTAGTTGAAATTAACAATCTTACAGTTCAATATCCAGATGTTAAAGCCCTTGATGACGTGAGCTTTGTGATCAATCAGGGAGATTTTCTAGGCATAATTGGGCCTAATGGTGCAGGAAAATCCACTCTTTTTGATTCAATGCTAGGACTTAACACAAAATACAAAGGAACTATCAAATTTTTTGGTAAGGATATTAGAAAATCAAAAAATTATCTTAAAGAAATTGGATATGTACCACAAAAACCAATCTTTGAAAAAAATTTTCCAGTAACAGTTAACGATGTTGTAAGAATGGGTTTGAGAAATGAATCTGATGAAAATAGAATTGATGAAATTTTACAACAATTATGGATACATGAACTAAGCAACAGAAGAATTGGTGAATTGTCTGGAGGACAGCAACAACGAGTCTTTATTGCAAAAGCTTTAGTAAATAACCCAAAAATTCTGATTCTAGATGAACCTGTAACAGGAATTGATCAACAAAGCATAGAATTGTTCTACAGCATTCTCCGCGAATTAAATTCTAAACAAAAAATTACTATTATCTGGTCTTCTCATGATTTGGACGCAGTTAATCAACTAGCAAATCATGTAGCATGTCTAAATAGAACATTATTTTTCCATGGTGAATCTGAAAAATTCTTTTCTGATGATAAACTTGTCAAGCAATATTCTGAGGCCTCAATGCAAGAACATATGCATCATCATTAGTCATGTCTCTAGAAATTCTAACTTACAGTTTTATGCATAGAGCATTAATTTCTGGAATTGCAATTGCAATTCTTTGTTCAGTTGTTGGATTATTTCTGGTTTTAAGACGTTATTCATTATTTGGTGATGCAATTGCACATTCATCATTTGGTGGAATTGCATTAGGTTTGTTAGTTGGTATCTATCCATTATGGACTGCTTATGGTGTTTCAATAGTTAGTGCACTTATTATTACAAAACTCAAAGACAGATACAACATATCTGGTGATGCATCTATTGCAGTACTTTTATCATCAGGAATAGCAATTGGTCTCGTAATTATTGGATTTTCAGGAGGTTTTACAATTGATATCTTTAGTTTTCTCTTTGGAAGTATTCTTCTTGTTAGCGTAGATGACACTGTTCTAATCTTATCATTAACTGGAATAATTCTAATTGTAATTTTATTATTATATCGACAAATTCTTTATTCAACATTTAATGAAGAACAAGCAAAAGTTAGTGGAATTCCTGTAGAAAAAATAAACTATTTGATAGTGTTTATGGCAGGAATAACTGTAGTCACATCAATCCAACTTGTGGGTGTTTTGTTAATTTCAGCTTTGTTTGTGATTCCTAATGTGACTGCAATTATGTATGGCAAAGGCTTCAAACAAACGGCTATAATTTCAATGAGTTTTTCTGTTTTCTCTGTAGTGACAGGAATTCTGATCTCTTACGTCTTTGATATTACTCCTGCAGGAACTATTGTTTTATTGTCAATTGGCTTACTTGCAGGAACTATGGTAATAAAATCTGCTGGACTATTATCTAAGAATTAATCAGCGAATTTAATCTTCTTTTATCTTGTATACTTTTTACATAAAACAATGATGTTGCAATAATTCCTAATGCAATTAGTGGTGATGCAATCTCTGTATACTTTAATTCAAAGTCATTTGTTGTTTGTATTTGTGAAGTAATTACTGGAATTTCTGTAATCTTTACTGTTCCAATCTTGTTTGCTTGTTGCTCGACAAACCATACATTATCATTTCCATCTGATGTCATAAATTGAATGAATGATGTTTCAGTTGGAACTGGAACTTCAATCAAATTATTATTATTGGGATCATACACTCCAATGTTATCTACTGTATGCTGTGCAAACCAAATGTTTCCATACTTATCAAATGTCATTCCAAATGGTAATGCATCTTTATCAGGAACTGAAATTCTTTCAAATGTTTCTAAAACTGGGTTGAATTTGGTTATGGCCAAGCCTGTATGCTCTGCAATCCACAGATTTCCATCATCATCAAAAATCAAGGCTTCTGGAGCCTGAAGTAACACTTCACTTGAAATTTGAGTCATTTGGTTATTCTTTGGATCAATGAATCCAATTTCACCTGAACCACTTGTTGAATACCAAATGTTTCCATCTTCATCAATTGTTAATGCAAATGGTAGTGATTCTCTATCTGAGAATATGATTTCTTCAAACACATCAAGTTCTGGTGAATATTTTAGAATTTTATATTTATTGACAATTGTAATCCAAATATTTCCATCAAAATCTGCTTGAATGAATATTGGTTTATTCTCTGAAATTACTGGATCTAGTTTTGGAATTGTTTTTGTTGTAATTTGTTTGGTATCTGGATCAAAGAACCCAATTTGATTTCTTGGTGTATCTGTAAACCAAATTCTTCCTTTATTGTCTTGTGTTAGAAATACTGTAGATAACCCATCAAATGAATATGAGGAAAATTCCTGTGTATCAAGTGAAAATTGCCACAAACGAGGAGATGATGCATCACTTATCCAGATAGAATCTTTCCCATCATACAATGGGAAAAGAGGCTTTGCATCTTCTGGTAATTCATATTCAATAATTTGCGTTTGGATGTTAGTTAATCTTGGTTTTACAAGTAAATTCATTATTATTGATTCGTTAGCATTTTCAGTTCTTTGAGCTTCAATTTCCACTTGCCATTCTCCAGAAAATCCAAATGTTAATTCCCCTTGATGTTCGATTGGGTCTGACAGCTTTTTAATTGACATTGGTACTTCAATTGATGAAATATTTTTTGATGGATTTGATACTTTTACTTTGATTTGATCAGAATCATATAGTTGGTTACTATCAAAGTCGCTCACTTTAACACTAATTGCGTTTGCTCCACTTGTAAATGGAGAAATTTCTATATCGAATTTTGCATTCTCAGTAAATTCTACAGTCTTAAACCCATAGACAATCTCTTGTGCATCAACTTTTTGAATTTCTCCTGCTGGAAGAGTTCCATTTGTTAGTAATGCAACTACTCCTAACAATATGATTCCTAATGCCGCATCAACTTTGAGTGTTCTCTTTAGCTTTTTATGTACAGTAATTTTTCCTGATTGAAGATTTTTCTCTGCATTCTTTTGTACTCTGAACTGGAAAAATCCTCCTAGTCCAATCATTATTGCAGCAATTGTTATTTTTATAATAATTAATTGACCATATACTGATTCTGTAATTAGTTCTACATCACTTTCTAGGAACCATAATAAAGTTGGTCCTGTAATAATCAGAACTCCTACTGCAATGATAAACGCAATTGAAAATCTTGGAATTACTACTAGACTCATTTTTTCTCGAATTGGTTCTTTTAGTTGTGAAAATGTTGGTAATAATGTGAAAACAAAATAGAATATTCCACCTATCCATATTGCTGAAACCAAATTATGTATGTAATCTAAAACAAG
>CATMRH010000003.1 GCA_950073955.1 uncultured archaeon
AATTCTAATTGAATAAAACATGATCTATAACTACTATTTTCATAGTTTTTGAGAAATTTTCAAGGAGTTAATCATCAAGATAAAATGAATTTTCAAAGATACTTTATATTTGGTAAAACTAAATTTTTACTGCTTGTCAAGTTACAAAGGAGCATATTCAAATGAACAATCATTAAATTTTGTAATACCAATTGTCGTAATTCTATTTTTTGGGATAATCTACGTCATGACACAAAGGGCGGATTATGGTTCTATTAGTTTTATCCTAATTGGTGCAGCTGCACTAACAATATTTTATTGGGTTAGAATTCTAAAGAAAATGACAAAGGACCAAAAACCACTATACTCCAAAATGAGAGAACAGGAAACAAAGAACTGGGTTTATGATCTGATTAAAAGTGAAGGAGAATTTGTTTTTGTAGCTGAAGTGCCAGGTCCTGAAGATAAAATTGCAGTTAGATTAATAGATGGAATTTTATACATACGCGGAACCTCAGGGTTTTCTAAAGAAGTTCCAATAGAAGGTGCAGACAGCCTCCAGATATTTGATTTCAAATACAGAAATGGCGTATTAACACTTAGAATAAAATAATTAGAGACTTTTTGCTAGTTCTATTTTTTGTGGCAAATATTTGTCAGTAATATTAGTAAGGCCATATTTGGAGAAAGCCTCCAATTCAGCCTTTCTTTTAAGTCTCAAAAACACATCTAATTCTTTTTTCCAAATTCCACCTCCATATCTAGGATCCTTCAAAAGATCATGACATCTCTTAATGTCAGATTCAGTCATAGGAATTGTAGGTAGTTTATATTTTTCAATATCAGTAGCCCAAACTCCAACCCATTTTGCATCAGGAACTGTAAGTTCTCTTAGATGAGCAGCATTTGCTGAACCAGATTTGATAACCATCGCAATGTGTTCGCCATATACATCACCATCAGTAAGGATAATGACAGGTAATCCCAATTCATCATGAAGTCTTTTTAACAAAGTTCTAGTTGAGCGAGGAGCTTGTCCACCAGTATTGATAATTATAGATTTGAATTTTTTATCAATTTGTTCTTCAATAAATCTTGTAAAAAGACCGCCCTTTTCAACAGCAATTACAATTTCAGCACTAGTATCAACCAGTTCTGCAGTAGTCAAACTAGGACCAATTGCATATCCATCAGGATGATTAGACAGATTCATTGTTTTTCCCTCATATCCAGGAATTGTATATTCTATATTCAAATCACCAAAGATAGAGCTTCTCTCTTCAGGAAATATATGAAAATCTTCGCGAGGTTTAGACGAGATAGCTTCTAAATCTACAATAATGTTATCTGATTCTGATTGATCTTCAAATTCTACAGCGAATGCCTGTGATGAATAATAAATATCTCTTAAAGTGGATGATTTTTTCTCTTGTGTTAATCTATTTGCAAAGAATGCAAGCCACATTAATTGTGTAAAAGATCTTAACTGAGCAGAATTTTTTGCGCTTCTCAATGCAGAGTTACTACCTAGAATGTATTGTCTAAGTTTTTTATCGTAAACTATGTTGCTTACAGATCTACTTGGTATAGAGAATTTTGGAAATCGGCCATTATCTAAGTCATCATATATTCTTGCGCCATGGCTTTTCAGCATCTCAAGAACATTCTTTTGTTTTTCTTTGGCTTTTTTACTTAGTTCTTTTGATTTACTTATTTTCAATTGGTTTTTCCTCCTCTACTGTTTTTTTGGATTCAATGGTTACTTCTTCCAGTATTTTCTTGTAATTAGGTTCTTTTTTCTTGCCAGCAAGTTCTGTACAAAACTCTGCAATCATTGGAATATATTTTGCATAAAGATTAGATCTCTTTTTTGCCATTTCAGCTTGGCCTCTTTTTGACATGTATGCCGCCAATTTTCTTGATAATAATTGCAATGCCAATCTCAGTTCTCGTTCAATTTCTGGTCTATCAGCAACATTTTCTTTTCCTGCCGTTTTATACGGAATTCTAGTAGAGCAGATATGAGATACGATGACAAATGGCGGCTCACCTTTTACCTTGTATCTTCCCCAATCAGCATCATTTACAACTTTAAGGACTACATCACTACCTTCATCATAAAGTAATGGGATTCTGTTGGCAAATCTGTAAACATGTGGTCCGCCAGATTTAATTTCACCACCATAAGCAATACCCATCTCAATTATGAAAGGAAATCCAGAGTAAGCAGAGGCTGGACGCTGAACTACAGCACTAAAATCAGGATTAAAGAATTTCTTGATTCCTTTCTCGAGTGGTTCTGCTCCTAATGGTGCAAGACAACTTGAATCTGGAGCCATAAAATCTTCAAATTTTTGGAGTGAGTTACTGAGATGAACCAGTTCTTGGTTGGTCATAGTGCCCACTCGTTTTTCAGGCTTGAATTTTGCAAATTCTGCAAATTTGATTGCCGTAGTAGGACCTACACGTTGGAATCTTTTAGTCAAAAATGTAGTTAGGGGTTCACCTTGAACAGTGTGAGTTAATTGATTGTAATACTGACTTTCAGGATCCATATCAACTGATTTTGATTGTGAATCACCAAAATCCCAGTAGGACAATTTTTTGTTAGGTACATCAATATCTTCAATCCTAATTTTATTTAGTTTTTCAAAATCCATTTTTAGAAATGACATTAAAGCAATTACTACTCGAGTTTGACGTGGAAGAGCTTTCCCCCTTTTCCTTGCTCTTTCCATGATTCCAGTAAAACTAAGATTTTTCTTTGATAATCCTAAATCTTTTCTCACTTTTTCAATCATGGCATCATCAATGTTTGGGATTTCAAATACTGATTCAACAATCATTCTTCGAATTCTTTCAACATCAATACCATGTGGATGAGGTCTAATTATTGTTGGAGGTGGAGGTATATCTTTTACAAATCTTGGATGACGAAATTTTCCTCCTTTAGGATCATCAAAAGTTATTGTTGCATAAGGAGTTATCAAAGAAGTTTCATAGACATAATCTCGAATTTTTGTACCTGCTTTGGAGTAATCACCTTCCAAACAAATGCTTACAGAGAGTCCTGATTTTGAAATTTCTTTTGTTTTATGTTTTACAATTATAGGTTTGTTTTTTTGAATATCCAATAATATTTCAAACTCATCTTGTATTTTTCCATCTGTAGAACTTTTTACTATAACTGGTTTGTTGGTTGTAATTTGAGCATACAAAATTGCCATAGTTGCACCAAGTCCAAACATACCTCTAGCTTGTTTCAGTCCAAATTTTGAACCATAAAGTATAGTTCCAAATGCAAGGGGCACATATTTTGAATCTATGCCTGGACCATTATCCTTAACAGTCAAAATATAGGGTTTAGGATCAGGTTTTTCAGGGTCAACAGCTTTGATGATCAAATGAACATCTGGAAGAATTCCTTTTTGATCACATGCATCTAATGCATTTTCAACTAATTCCCTAACAGCAGTATAAAGTGAGCGTGTAGGATTACTAAAACCAGCTAAATCACGATTACTGTAAAAGAATTCACTAGGAGATATTTGATTAAATTTTTCTTTGATAGAAGACATCTTAATCTTCCCACAATTTCATTTTTTCATATTTTTCTTTTCTATTTACAGCTTCTAATTTACTGTAAACTGCACCATGCATACTTCCACCTGAAATAGAAGAAATTGCATTAACAGTTGATCGTAATTTACTTCCATCTCCAATAATTGAAACAGTTCTTCCATAAACTGAGATATGAGTACCAGTAAGATTTTCCATATTTCGTCTTGCTCTACCACCTTCTCCAATAATTCTCCCTTTTATCCTTTCAACATTTGCGCTAGACTTTCCTGCAAACTCTCTAAGATCTATTACGCACAATGTATTTTCGCCCTTTAACAAAGTCAAAGCATTTTCAGGTGAAAAACCTCTACCAATTGCTGTAACAATTTCCATTGCTTTGAATGGTTGAATTTTTTCAACATCTCCCAGAGATTTTAATAAAACTTCTCCCGTATTACCGTCAATGTCTAAAGAGACATGACATAATTGTTCAATTTTTGATTTTACATTACCAGATTTTCCAATCAAAACAGCTATCCTATCATTTGGGATACGAATTAGTTTTTCAAAGCTCATTTTACAATGTCCTCAAATAAGATTTTTGGATCTTCAACAGAAATTCCTCTTTTATTGAAGAATCTATTTATGTTATAAATATCTCTTTTGAGAAATTCATGAGAATTAGGATGTCTTAGATCAACTGCAGAACCTAGATCAAAAACTACTAACCCGTTTGCTGTTTTGAAAATATTGTATTCTGAGTAATCACTATGTACTAGCTTTGCTTTCTGATAGAGATCTTTGATGATTGAGATTGCTTGTTTATAGTCATCTTCGTCTACCTCTGAATTTAACAGAGATTTGTTAGGAGAGCCATTTTGTCCTACAAAATCCATTGCAAGCACATTATTTGTAACATATAGTGGCTGTGGAACAGGAATTCCTGCAGCATAACACTGAGATAAATTACGAAACTCCTTTCTTGCCCATAGATAAACTAAATTCTTTGTACCTTTTTTTAGATGTGAAAATCTAGGATCACCTAGAATATACGGTTCACGTTTTTTAAAATTTGAAGTACTCACTAAATAAATTTTCAAAGCAACACTATCATCATGTTCATCAACACCCCAAAAAACAACTGATTCTTTTCCAGCACTTACAGGTCCATTAACATATGCAATGATGTGATCTTTAATCATTTTGTAAAGAGTCATGACAGTAGGTTTGTCTAAAACCTCATTGACAACTTTGCCTTTCTTAAAACCATCGTACAAATGTTTTCGTTTAGATTTTGATGCTAGTTTATTATCGATTTTAAATTCTAATTTTCTACTAATATCATCATCAATATCATCAGACATCAAATAATTTTACTCCTACTAGATAAAATTGATTTCTTTTGGAATGAAAAAATGTATGAATCAAGAATGAAACCAAATTATACTCTATATTTTAAAAATAAGTAAAAAGGGAATGCCAGAAATTGTTTTAATTCCAGTTTCGGAACCAATTCCAAGTTCTATTGATAAAGAAACTGTTTCTTTTCCGACCATGTTAATAATTGAAGAATTTTTTAATAATGATTTTGCTTCTTCTCTTTCAACTAATTTTTCTCCATAATAGCTTTCACTAATATGCATTTTTAATTCATCTTGAACAATGTTTTTCCCTAATAGTTTAGCATCACAGATATTGAGTGTTGAATTTTTTTGATAATTAGAAACTTTTACTGAAAATTGCATTATGCATACTTACCTTTTAGAGCAGATTTTGCACCACAAGCTTCACAAATTAAAAATGAGATACGATTTTCTTTGGTAATTCTTGTATCAGGACTTTTACATGTACGACATTCAAGATAATCTTTTACATAGATTTGGAATAATCTGGTAAAGTCATCAGGAGCTCGTCTTCCAACAAACATTGCCTTGTCACCTAGTCTTTCAGCAGGAACTGCAAACTCTTTTGATAGGTATTGAAGAACTTTGTCTGGATCTCTTCGTAGAACCTTTGGAAACTCTGAAAAATTACGCAAGAAAGTCTTTTGGCCTTCCCACATAACATCTACAACAGGAAGCTCAAATCGAGTAGAGGATTCTTTTTTGGTATCACCTAGTTTATCCTGAATACGTTTGAGTAGACTTTCATATTCTGCTTTGGTCACAAAAAATCATACATACTAGACTCTATATGGGTTTTGAAAAAGAGAAATCGTGTGGAGTATTATTCGTTATTCCTCAGGCATCTTTCCTATACGGAAAACTTTAGTTCCACATTTAGGACATGTACCTTTTACGGCAGGACGTCCGTTCTTTAATTTAGTTTCCTCAGGATCTTTAATGTCCCTTTTAGCTCTGCACTTTACGCAATATGCTGTAACCATTCTAAAATTTGTCAAACTTGGTGGTATTTAGGAAGAGGCTGTGAAAATTATTTAACTATAGACTAGATGTACGTAAATTTTTTTAGGCATCAAAAAACAATAATTTTTAAAAATTTTAATGAATGTAAGTGTTTTTTTAAAAATTTTGTTTAGAATTATACAATAATGGTTTTTTTTCTAACATTTATTTAACAAGTGATGATTTTTTGGGAGATTACCAGTTATAAGCTACTTAATTGTTAAGTTACAAAATGGCATCAAAAAAGGGAATTGTAGTCACTATCACAATATTAGTCGCAATCACGGGTGCAAGTTTTTTGTTTTGGATAGTTCCAGAAAATAATGAAGCAACATTTGTGATATCTGATTATGGAAACTATCTTGAGGGGGTAAAAAAGATCCATGAAGTTTTACAAGAATCAATAGATATTGAATATCAAAATCTACGGAATGGAAAAATTTCTCCAGGAGATTATGTCACAATTACTGAAGTAACATCATCACAAGTAACTTCTCAAATAAGTGAATTTGTGACGTCAAAACCATCTGATGAATGGTTAGCAAGTTATATTGGTTACATGGATGCAATGAAAAAATTCAATTCATATATTGTAGAAACCAAAGTTTTGGCCAATATGATTGAAAAAGGAAGTTCGGAAGCAGAGATGGCTGAAACTTTAGAAAAAATAGAGGCATTAAAAGCAGAATCTTTAGAATATATCAAAATTTCTGATGAATCAAAACCAAATTAGCCTCAAAACCGAATTGTACTAAGAACAATTGTTGGGAATCGTTAAAAAGTAATTTTGTAATAAATATAGAATGTCTCAACGGTCTGAAAAGGTAGAAAAAGATGTTAATGCATCTACTGCCAATAAATTACTTGTAATTTGTATTGATCGAGACAACGATGTAGGAGAAAAGGCAGGAATCATAACACCAGTAATAGGTAGAAATGCATGTATTGAGGCAGCACAAAGATTAGCTTTAGAAGATCCTGAAGATGCGGATTCAAATTCAATTTTTGCAGCAATCAAAACATATGAGGATTTAATTAGTAAAGGATACAAAGTTGAAGTGGTAACTGTTGCGGGAGTTAAGAATAGAGGAATCCATGCTGATGAAAAAATTCTTGCTGAGACAAGAAAAGTTTTAGAAAAGTTTTCTGCAAATGGTGCAGTTATTGTTTCTGATGGTGAAGATGATGAAAGTGTTATTCCAGTAATTCAAAATGTTCTACCAGTTGTTTCTGTACAACGTGTTGTAATGAAGGTAAGTAGAAGTGTAGAGTATTCTTATGCAGTTTTTGGAAAATATCTAAAAATGATTGCTTATGATTCAAGATATTCAAAATTCTTTTTAGGTGTTCCAGGAATTCTTTTGTTAATTGGTGGAATTGCAACTGTATTTGATTTTAGTGCAGAAATATTTGCTGTTCTCGTAAGTATTTTGGGTGGAGCATTCTTGATTAGGGCATTTGATATTGATAGAGTATGGTCAAATTGGTCAAAACCAACTCCGATGGGTTTTATCAGAATTTTTACAATGGTTGCAGGAATATTACTTATTCTTTCTTCAGTACCAGCTGGAATTAGTGCAGTTGATTCTGAGTTAATTGAAAATGATATAGAATTAATTTCTGTGATTACAGATAAGGTGATAATTGGTCAATTTGTTGCAGGTGCATTACCAATATTATGGATTGGTATGGGTGCAATAGCAGTTGGAACATTGCTTAGTAATTGGATTGGAGAAATTCCTAGACAGATTACTGATATTCTAAGAATTATTGTTTTAGCAGCACTGTATCCTACCATAGCACAGTTTACCAACATAATGATTTATGATGAAAGCTCATTTACGTTGATTCCACCTCTGTTGGGAGGACTAGCCGCAACTTTGGTTTCAGCCACTATTCTATTTAAGAAATATAGAAAACACAAAGATCAAGAAATGGTTTCAGACTAAATTTAGTCCTAAATCCATCATAAAAATGAATATTAGAAAAACACTGATATCTGCAATTACGTCTTAATGATTAAAGGTGATAAAGCATTAGCAAAATAATAGAAATAATCTTTCAGTTAACTGGTATCTATAAGATCTACGGAAAGAGGCTAGAACATGAAATTCTAAATGGAGACATTCCAAATCATGTTGCACTAATTTTAGATGGAAATAGAAGATGGGCTAAAATGCACCTATCTATACCAAAAACAGGCCATTGGAAAGGAGCAGATGCGGTAGAAAATCTTCTTGATTGGTGTGAAGAATTGGATATCAAAATTGTTACATTATACGCACTTTCAGCAGAGAATTTGGATAGAAAGGATGAGGAATTAGAACAAATCTATGAATTAATTCGTATGAGACTTGAGAAATTGTACAATGATCCTAGAATACACAGATGTAAAATGAGAGTCAAAGGTATTGGAAGAATTGAACTATTACCAGATTCTATTAAAGATATTTTGAAACGATTAGATGATGTTACAAAAAATTATGACAATCATTTTCTAAATATTGCATTAGCATATGGAGGACAATATGAGTTAGTAGATGCAGTTAAAAAAATAGGAAAAAAAATCAAAGATGGTTCTCTTGAGATAGATGATATTAACAAAAAAGAGATTGAATCAAACCTTTACACATCACACTTACCACAATCATCTCCAGATATGATTTTACGAACATCAGGAGAAAAAAGATTAAGTGGATTTCTCATGTGGCAAAGTGCCTATAGTGAATTGATCTTTATGGATATTTTTTGGCCAGAGTTTAGAAAAATTGATTTAATGAGAGGAATTAGAACTTTTCAAGAAAGAAAAAGAAGATTAGGAAAATGATAGAAGAAACTTCCGCTGGAATAGTATTATTTAGAAAAGAAGATTCAAAAATTTTGTTTTTACTTTTACACTATCCTTCTGGACATTGGGATTTTATAAAAGGAAAGATGGAAGAAGGGGAATCAACTCATGAAACTGCAATTAGAGAAGCTAAAGAAGAAACTGGAATTATAGACATTACGTTTTTAGAAAATTTTGAAGAATGGATTAACTATGATTTTCAATATCAGGGAGAATTAGTTCACAAAAAGGTGGTATTTTTCTTGGCTGAAACAAAAACTAAAGAAGTTATGATTTCACATGAACATCTTGATTTCACTTGGATGGATTATAATACATCCATGGAAAAAACTACATTTGATAATGCAAAAACTGTGTTAACAAGAGCACAAATGCTACTTACCAAAACTTTGTAGATGTAATTTCTTTGCCACACTTATAGGATTTTTAGCATTGAGAATAGTTCTGCCAACAATCAGATAATCAGTTCCAGCAGATATTACTTCATTTGCATTTCCGCCTTGAGTGCCAACACCTGGAGAGAATATGTTCAAGTTTTTTCCTGCTTTTTTAGCACAGTATTGAATAATTTTTGGAAAAGTTGCTCCTATTACAATACCATCAACTTTTGCAGTTAGAGCCCAATTTAGAAATAATTGGTATAGTTGCTGTTTTTTTCCCATTTTTACCTCCATATCATAAAATAATTTAGCTTCTGGTGCGCTCATATGACATAAAGTAATGACACCTTTGTCATGTTTATGAGCAGATTTTACAAGATTTTTCAGACTGTCAAGACCCATTATGGGGTTTGCAATAACTGCATCAAATCCTAAATTCCAAAGATTATCTGTTGTTATTTGATTAGTATTTCCAATATCATTGAGTTTGATGTCTGCAATTGTTTGTAAACCATACCTATGGGCTGTTTTGTTAATTTTTAGAATTTCTTTACCACTCAAAGGAAGGAGTAGATGAAAATTTAGTTTAATGCCGCATAGAAAAGGATGTAATTGTTTAATATTTTCAATAGTTTTTGCTTGTAAATTTTTAACTGAGAGATCATAATCATTTGCAAGAATTACGCTTCCGTGTGTTTTTGAGAATTTTGAAAGTCTAGTTTTGAAGGTGACCATAATCAACTAACGGATGTGTGTATTTTAATTTTATTATTTTGATATATGAATAACCATGTTCAGATGGATTTTCTACAAAAATTGGTTCAGAGCCATTAGTTGATGAAAATTTCATGAAAGGCTTGTGTGGATCACTATCTAAAACTACATGACAAAAGTAAGATGTTCCTTCTTCACTGAAAGTCATAAAAACTCCAATTAACCATTTGTCATTGCGTGGAAATAGAAATAGTGGAAAAGGAATTTCTTCAAAACCCCAAGTAAGTTTTGCAAGACTAGACAAATCTTCTAATTCAATCGGTTGATACCTATCAAAAGTTCCATTACCAGGTCTCAAAGTTTTTGGAAGAGATTTAATTTTAATTATAGGAGAATAGAGCTTGCTAGCATCAGAAGTAGTATCAACAATTTTAGATTCTTCTTTTCCTTTTTTTAATCCATAGCAAAGATAATGACCAACATGTTCCAGAGGAGTATAGTACACAATTGGTTTTTCTTTAAGTATATCCATTTGTACAGATAAAATTTTCTGTCCTTCATAATCATGTAAGAAAGATACACGTGGTGCACGCTCAAGTGCACAAACAAGTCTAGAGAATTCCAAAGTTGAATTTACTTGAATGTAACGTGGTAATTTATCATCAGAAGTTTTTTGTAATTTTTCCATAAAGAATTTCTGTAGATAATCAAATTAAACTTATCCAAAATTTTGGAGCCTAGTTTCTTCTATCAATGACATCAATAGTATCTGGGCCAGTTCCAATGATTGTTACAGGCGTATGTAATTCATCTTCAATGTTTTTTATGAATGCTTTTGCATCTTTAGATAGATCGTCAAATGAATTTTTACTGGCACAATCAGGAAAAAGAACATCTAATTTTGTTATACAAATTTGTGTTGCACCATTAAGCATGATTGCACGCCTAGCTAAATTAAAATCAAAATTAGCAGCACGTCTCTGACGACCAGTTACAGTGCCAAATTCTGACCATCCCTTTTTTTCAGCCTCTTCAAGTGAGAGTTCGTTTTCAAGAGGACCAGTTCCAACACGCGTTACATATGATTTGAAAACAACAATTACCTCATCAACCTTGGTAGGACCAAGACCAACATCGGCACATATTCCAGATGCAGTAACATCTTTTGAGGTCACAAATGGATATGTTCCATGCCATAAGGAGAGGAAAGTCCCTTGTGTACCCTCCACCAGTATGTTCTCATTTGCAGAAAGTGCAGAATTTATCGCCTGTGGGACATCTATAACAAGTGCAGATAAAGAGTCAATGTCTTTTGCTAATTTTAAAACTCTCATAGCTCTATCGGCATTAGCAGGGCCTGTACCAGAGCCTGTACTTCCAATTTTTTCTTTTAATTCACCTTTAGAATCTCGTGTTAGATGAGTTTCTTCAATAATCCCACACTGTTTATCAATAAAGGAACGTCCTGATACGTTAAAATCTTGAATTTCTTTTTTTAGAATATCTGGATTGATAACAACTCCAGGACCAATCATTACTTTGGCATCTTTATTAAGAAATCCACTTGGAAGCATTCTAACTTTGTATACTTTATCACCATCTCTAATTGTGTGGCCAGCATTTGGACCGGCACCACCACGTACTATGATTTTTGGATTGTCTTTGATTGCCAAATATGAGATTATTTTTCCTTTACCTTCATCTCCAAAAAATCCGCCAACAACTACAGTTGATGTCATGTTGTTGAGCTTCTATCTCGTTTATTTAAGCTAAAGTGTTTGCACATGATTTTATATCCAACAGAAATTCTTTTAGATATATGGTAGAAGAAAATTTTGCTGGAAATATCATAATTAACTTGGCTAGTCTTCCAGACTTTCTAAGAAATCCAATTTTGAAAAAGAGAATGGTAGAGTTTTTTTCATTGTCTGAAGCAGAGCGAAAAGAGATTATAAACAATGCATTAGAAGCAGGGCCGACTATTCCATTTCCTAACTTTTCAAAATTATTCAAATCATGGCTTAAAATTTTAACAACTCTATCAGAAGAGCAAAGAACAGGATTATTTTCAGCATACATTACAGAGGTTTCACAATTTCCACAGAAATTAATCAATTTTCATTTAGATGGGATTCTAGAAATATTTTTAACGTTAAAGGAAAATGAAAAAGAAATTATTTCTAATACCATTAAAAAAATCATTAATAATCTAAACGAAGAAGAAAAAAGAAAAATTTTGATAGTAATACCAGATAATGCTAAAAAACACTTGAAGTTTTAGGTACCTGTAGGTTCATCAGGTTTTCTATTATCTTCATTTGAGTAATCTATAATTTCTCCTTCAGGAGATAATACACCTACAAAGATCTTTTCATGTTTTTTCAATAATTTCCGATGATCTGACATAGACATATCAAGTTTCATTTCATTCATTACCATCACTTGGTATTCTTTCCATTCAGCCCAACATTTGTTGCAAGTAGGGTATTTCTCAGCAACAATACCAAGTTCTTCGTTATCAGGAATAGAATTCTTACATTTTGTGCAAATACGACTCATGAAAATTAACAATAATGAACTCCTTTTATCTTTTATTGATTCTAAAGTAATAATAATTAACATAGGCAAAATTATGCATGAAGATAAAATGTCCAAAATGCAAGGAAGATGCAGAATTAACAATGGATTTCTCTTTAGTCAAATGTGGTTCTTGTGATTTTGAAATGAGTTATGGAGAATATGTAAAATATGTTGCACATAATGAATCTAGGTATTCAGATATTCTTGGAGATTATGTAGGTAGCACAGAAGGTCAATCCTCAGGTTCGTTGGATGAATGGGATTAACAATATGGTGAAATCATTCATCAGATTAAAATAATTAGTTTAACAAGTTTCTAAACATCATTGGAATTTTTATTAGAAAATATACTTAACCTGATAGGATTTTTGGTAGGGCTCAGTATAGGGATAATGTCATTTATTGGATTTAGAAATACAGGTAGCCCTACACTATTTAGATTAACAATTGCATTTTTTTCAATAAGTTTAGGATTTTTTGTAATATGGGTTGGATACATGGCAGAAGACTTGATTATAAAATCTGGAAGTATAGCGAAATGGGTTCAAACTTTGGGAATCGCAATTCAAACAGTAGGATACTTTTTCATTGCATTTTCACATAGTATAAAATCATTTTTTCCAAAATCTAGATACTTTAGATCAATTGGAGTTTTTCCATTATTCCTAATTTCTTCCGTTCAGATAGAACATATCTTCAGAGCAGTTTCGTTTATTTTGTTGGCATATGCTGCTATTGAAACAATGTTATCGTATTTTGAGAATAGAAAAAAAGGTACAATATCAGTTTCTGTTGGACTATCGCTCTTAGCATTAGGTGAATTTTTAGGATGGTATTCATTTCTGTTCCCAGAATCAATTCTATATTATGTATCAATGATAATCAAAATTGTGGGATTGATTGCATTATTCATTCCTGTGAGCAAAGTACCATTAACCAAAATAAAATTTGATGAAGGATTAGAATAATTTTAACACAGCCTCAAAATTTTGAACAATTAAAAATTTGTCAATTTCTTTTATCTTTTTAGTATATTGGAAAATATCATTGTCCTCTCATAGAAATTTGATCTATTATGTATAAGAAAATGGCAGAATATAGAACTCATATGAAAATTATTGGAGATATTCTATCAACAACTCAAGATGACTTACAAGATGAGAATGGAGCATCAGTTACTTATCTGATTAGAAAGGCAAATATCTCTCATTCTAGAATTTCAAGAATCTTGAAAACTTTGGTATCACAGGGGCTTTTAGAACAAGTCAAGTCTCAACGCTCAAATAAATATAGAATTAGTCAATCGGGTAGAGAATTTCTTCAAGCATATTATAAATTTACAAACTTTGCAGATAGTTTTGGATTAAGCATCTAGTCTTCTATTTCATCAGATTCATCTAATTCATCATCAAAATCATCTTCAAAATCTGTGTCCCCAGGATTAGTAGAAGGTTCAGACATACTTTACAATTGAAAATTTTCTACTGTTAAAAACTTATTCAAAAGTAAATGGTAATTAAACAAAAAAGAATAGAGCGGGTGTTGAAAGTAACTTGTAATAAAGAAGGAATTGAAAAAGCATCTCAAATTATTAATCAAGGAGGGATTGTTGTTTTTCCAACAGATACAGTATATGGAATAGGATGTGATCCATACAATAAAGATTCGGTAAGAAAAATTTATGAGATTAAATCCAGAAAAATTTCAAAACCGTTTCCAGTTTTAGTGTATTCAAAAGATATTGCTGAAAGGATTGCTTTTTTTGATGAATTCACTAAAAAAATTGTAGAAAGATTTTGGCCAGGACCACTAACAGTAATTCTAAAATTAACTGATGAAAATCTAAAAGAATCATTAAATGTGACCGACAAAATTGCCATAAGAGTTCCTAATCATAAATGTACATTAGAATTATTGAAGAAATGTAATTTTCTAGTGGGAACTAGCGCCAATATTTCTGGACATTCATCATTTACAAATCCTGATGAATGTTTTAACAATTTTAGAAAATATGATGTTTTTGTTGATGGGGGAATAATTACTAGCAAGTCAGAATCAACTATAATTGAGATAGAAAATGAGGAGATCAAAATTATTCGAGAAGGCGCATTAAGTCACGAGGAGATTTTGGGATTATGAATTTGATTATTACTTGTGCTAGGCATCTTGAACCTGAAACTGAGAAAGAACTAAGTGATATTCTAGAAGAATTGGGAGATTCTGATGCAAAAGTTTCAATCACAAATATGTCAGGAATTTTGACTGCCAAAACGAAGCTCGAACCGATTGAGGTTGTAAGAAAAATTAAAGAAATGCTTCTTGATGAACCTTGGAGTATTAGATATTGTCTAAGAATCATACCAATTCAAAAAGTCATTAAAACAAAAATTGAAGAAATAGAAAAAGCAGTTACAGACATATCCGGACAAATTTCTAATGAAGAAACATACAGAATATCAGTAGAAAAAAGAAATTCAGACTTATCTAGTCAAGAAATTATTTCAAAAATAGCAAGTAAAATAAAAAATAAAGTATCACTTGAATTTCCAGATAAAATTATCCTAATCGAAATCCTAGGTGATAAAACAGGTATTTCTATATTAAAAAAAGTAGATGTGCTAAGCGTTGAAAAGACTAAACGCAGTATCTCAGAGTAAAATTGCTGCCTTTTCTATCAAAATATCCTCTAGAGGATTTTTTGAATAAATTGAATCAAGTTGTTTTTTTGTAATTTTAAAATATTTTTTGAGAAACAAATCATTATTTTTTGAAAAAAGATTTACTAATAATGGCAATAATTCTATGTATAATGAATTTAGCATTTTTTTATTTCCAATAGCAATCAAAATAAAATTAGTTTTTGGTTTTATTCCAGCATTTATTATTGCATCAGAAATTTGTTTTGTCAATGCAAAACGTATTAAAATATCAGTTTCAAGTTTATTTGAAAGTAAAATATCATTTTTTTTAGATTCTAGAGATAATGATAAAATTTTCTTCAAGTGATAATAGTTCAAAATAAAATTACTCGATACAGCCTGAAGTTGAATTTTTGGATATCTCTTTCTTAAATTATCAAGGAACTTTAGATCAATTGTTTTTTGACCTATAATCTCAATTATTTGAATTTGTTTTTTTAAGACTTGAAAAGTTAGTTTTTTGGAAGAGCCCCCATGAATTACAGGTATAATGCTTACAAGATCATTGTTTTTTATCTTAGTAGATTTTCCTTCCATTGCAGAAGAATCAGTTCCATTTATTGCAATCAAAATATTTTCAGTATCCAGATCAGGAGTATCATCAGGTTTTAATTCTAGCAATAAATCAAGCAGTTCTTGAATGGAGATATTAGATTTATCAATATGTAATTGTTCTGTTGAGAAAGATTTTTTTGCGCCACCAACAAGTTTTACAGTAATCATAGTAATCTAATTCAAAATTTAGAAAATTAATGTCTTATTTATTAGTCAGTTTTCTCTTCTATAGTTTCAGTTTTCTCTTCTATAGTTTCAGTTTTCTCTTCTATAGTTTCAGTTTTCTCTTCTATAGGGGTTATTTCTGCAATGGTTTCAGTCATAGTTTCTTCAGCAGTGGTTGGTTCAGAAGTCTCTGATTGAACTTCTTTCTCTACTGATTCCTCAGATTGTGTAGATGTAATTTGTTCTTTTTTAGATTTTTCTTCACGAATCTCTTTTTTGATAAATCTAGTGATATATCCTGTTATTTTGTTTTTTAGGCTTTTAGAACGTACGATAGAAACTTCATCTAAGATTTTTTTATTATCAGCAAAATCTTCGCCAAATCTAGATTTGTATTTGTCTAGCACCTCATAGGAGATACGTTTTATTCTATCCACTCCTCGTCTGATGAATGTGGGTATTTTATACCTATATTCCAAGGAATGATTTTGAATTGTTTTCTAGTAGAGATGTCATTTCATCAAATGTTTTTCCTAGAATTTTTGAAGCACAAAAAATTACACTGGGAATAAAGCTAATTTGTCCAGATTTCATTTCAAAACACCTTGAAAATCTCACAGGACCATCAGTTTCAACAAGAATTTTTGATTCATCTGTTTTAGACAGTAAGGTCTGCTTGTCATTTGCATAAACCATTACAGGTCCATATGACACAAAAAATCCCATATCCATGGCTTGTTGAAGTTGTTTTTTACTACCATCAAACCAATGAAGCAAAGCATGTTTAGTGTTAAAGGAAGTCATTATTTGAAAAACATTATCAATACTTTTTCTTGAATGAATAGAAACTGGTTTGTTAAATTTCTCTGCGAATGATAATAATGTTTCAAAAACATGGATTTGTCTTTTAGAATCTTCATCACTATTGACAAAAGTTGGATCAAGTCCTATTTCTCCTATTCCAGAAAGATTTTGGTAGTTTTCTTCAATCATATTTGTCATTTGTTCAAGTTCGTCATTTACACATTCGGGATGAATTCCAATGAAGGGTAAAACTAAATTACTTTTTTTTGCTAGTTTTAAAGTTTGTAAAGAATTTTTATTGTTCATTGAGACACAACATGCTTTAATTTTCAGATAATCCATTTCCTTTAAGATAAATTTCATATCAGAAGAATATGCAGGATCAGACAAGTGTATATGAGAATCAAAATACCATGTCATTTCTTTATCATTTATTAAAATAGTCTGTATAAATCGATTCCTTAGTGATATTTTTTCATTCATTATCTTTTTTCGGAAAAAACCAAAATAGAATTAATGAAATCTTCAGAGCTAGGATTATCTGCTATGTATAGAATTTTGAAGAAAGCAGGAGCCAAGAGAGTTAGTGACGAATCAGCAAATGAATTAAGAAGGACAATTGAAGAACTTGCAGACAGTATTGCAAAAAGTGCAGTTGATATGACTTCTCATGCAGGCAGAAAAACTGTAAAAGCAGAAGATGTTAAGTTGGCTTCAAAACCGTTTAACAAGTTCTAATCTGAAGAGTTTAATTATTCATTTTGTATTTTTTAAAACGGTACTCTGGCAGAACGGTTATGCGTGGGCCTGCAAAGCCTATACAAGGGGGTTCGACTCCCTCGGGTACCTTATTCTACTATGACTTGACCTTCCATCCAAGGGTGTAATGTACAATGGTAATCATAGATTCCAGTTTCATCAAAAGTAAGAGTATATGATTCAAATGGATCTAAATATCCACTGTCAAAAAGTTCAGTAGGTGCATCGTAAAAACCTGAAGTCACACTATGGAAGGCTGAATCTTCATTGACCCACGTTACCTGCTTTCCTTTTTCAATGACAATTATAGATGGAACGTAACAATTATCACTAGCCTCACATCCTGGACGAGAAACTTTTGTAGGCATTATCACATCGCCTTTAATAATCAAGTCTGTTTCTTCAACATTTTCTTCAATAAAATAATTAGAAAGAGATAAAGTAATAGTTACAAGAATTACCGCTCCAATTAATCCTATAGCAGTTATTTGTTTTAGCAAATTATATCACATCCAGAACAGAGTTATTATATAATTACCATATTCTATAAATATATAACATATTAGAAAAATAGATTGTCTCAAAATGGAAATGGGTTATTGGAGTACATACCAGGTTCACAAACATTACTAGTACAAAAAAATTCTAGTCTACCTCTAGAAGGATTTGCAGAAAATGTTCTAGGAAGTATTCAAGAATATGCTGAAAATTCTAAAAGTGATGTTGAGAAAGGAAATAACTTTCTTCAATGGGTGTTAACAAGAGTTTTTGAGGCTACTGAAGATGATGCAGCAGATGCAATTGTCGATGGGGCAAACGATCTTGGAATTGATGCCTATCTTCCAGTAGATTTTTCAGATAATACAATCAGATTATTCCAATCAAAATATGGTACATCACATTCACTAGAAGCGATTGCCAAATTCAAAGAAGATGTAAAACGATTACTTGCAAAAGATGTTACAAAAATGAGACCTGAACTAGCTCAGCTTGTTACAAAAATTAAAGAGAAAAATCTTAAGATAGAATGTTGTTATGTTACAGATCAGAAAGTGGAGTATGAGGATGAATTTGTTGAGATTATAGATGGGGTTAAAATAATTCAAAAATTATGGGATAGAATTAAAAAACCTGCAGCAGGCAAAAAATCTTCAATTAAACTGGAAAGAATGCTCAAACATGAGAACACCATACTAGGAATTTTGAAATTACGGGAACTTACTGAATTTGTAAATAAGAACAAAGATTATGTCTTTGAATCAAACATTAGGCAATGGATGCAATTCAAAACTACAGTTAACAAAGGATTACGTGAAACATTACAAAGTAATCCAGGTAAATTTTTCTATTATAATAACGGAATTACTATTGTGGTAAGTGACTTTGTAGAATTAGGAGAGAATTTGATTGAGCTTCATGCTCCACAAATTGTCAATGGCGCACAAACATCAAACTCTATTCTTGATCATTCAAAGAGAGTAAAAAATATGGAAGGATCCATGACAGTTACAATAATCAAAGCAGATGATGAACAAGAACAAAATAACATTACAAAGTATAGAAATTCTCAGAATTCAGTAAGAGGAAAAGATCTGGTTTCATTGATGGATTTTCATAAATCTATTAAATCACAATTGAAAAATTGTGGCTATTTTTATGAAATTCAAGCAGGTTCTTTTGATACAAAAACAAAATCAAAACAGTGCGAATATGAAGGAGATGCAATATACAACAACTATCTTCCAGATAACCATAAGAAAGTCATTGTTGCTAAAGATGCAATTCAGTCGCTAGTTGCAGGAATTGAACAAAGACCAACTGAAGCATATAGCTCACCAGCACAATTTCTTCCAAGAGGAAGAAAATATGATGACATCTTCAATGATAATCTAAAAGATGATTACAGAATTTTGTTATATCCATATCTTGTCAAAGAATTTGCAAAAAAATCATTAAAGTATGGAAAACAAGGAGGTCACAAAACAAAAAGATACGCAACGTTATTTTTTGTAGCAGTTTACTTTAGGATACTCCACAAGAAAATTCTTGAATCAAATGAAGATTTCAAGCTAGATGTAAGAAAATTAGAGCCCATTTTTCGTAGTTTCAAACTTAATTCCAGAATTTTAAAGCTAGCAGATGTAATTGTGACTAAATTTCTTGAAGATACTGTAGTCGATGATGAAATTGAGTTGGCCAATACAAAACATAATTTCTTCTCTCAACATGTATGGAATACTACAATGCTTCGTGTAATTGATAAGAAAATTAGACATGAGGAAGATGAGATTCTGGCATTGAAAAAACTAACAAATAGTTTATTTTAAATTCAAAAGGTAGAAGTCCAACCAAGTAAAAATCTTGCAGGAGGTTTACATTGGCCAGACAACCTACCCAAATCCAATACAAATAAGTGATATTTAACATAATTTTTGAATACGATATATTCCAGAATGTTTTTTATATCGATTAAAAAGAGGAAAAACACTTTGGATTCAAAAGACAAATGTGTAATTTGCAGTGAAAAAATCCAACTTCGTTACAATCCTATGGAAGAGTGGGGAATAGAAGGTTCAATATGTGGAAAATGCTATTCAAAAAAACTTAGTGAACACTATCCAGGAGAACATGTAAGAGTGAACAAACACTTAGATTAATTTCATTCTGATTTTGAATATTTGTTGACATTAAGGCAATTCCATGTAAGAGGATCATCTTTTATGTCTTTTTCTTCTAAAAATGCAATATCAGTAATTGTTTTTTTTCTTTTCAGTAAGTTTACTTGAAAACTATGAAATTTTTTGCAATCACAACTGTTGTAGAGACATGCATCGTTATCTCCTTCATCATGATCTTTAGCTTCATGACCACATCCACACCTGGCGTTCTTTTTTACATCACCAAGTAATTTTTTTGCATATACTCCTAATCGAAGATATGCCTCTCCTCCATGACCTTTCTTAAATCGTTCATAACTTTCAGATTTTTGTAACACCTTAAAAAAAGCCAGATTAGAATCAGGTTTTTGAGAATCTGAACCCATGATAAACCAGTATTTATCACCAGTTTCTACAAATCGGATTTTAATTGATGGATCTACCCACCAATGAATAGTATCATGCCAAAGAGATGCTGATTGTTTTCTGTCTGAAATTAAAGGAATAACATTCATTCTAAGGTCATAAAACCTGTAAGCAACGCCCATAAAGTCATCAAACCAGGGAATACTAGATTGAGAAGACATTGCAGAAAAATCAGCTCAGAGCATATTTATCTGATCTGAATTAATGGTAAACCCTTATAGTTGAGTTTTTTATTAGATTACGTATGGTTACCTATAGAACTAGTATGCAGATTGTTGCAGATTTACTTACTGTTACTGAACAATCTGGGCTTGAAGGCATCAAAACAACATCTCTTCTAACCAAGGCAAACTTATCACATTCAAGATTATCTAAATTCTTGGGAAATTTGACCGGTGCAGGTTTAATCAACAGAATTGAATTTGACGGTAAGAATACTTTTGTAATTACTACAAAAGGTAGACAGTACTTGGACTCTTATGTAAAATTCTCTAGTATTGCAGAATCATTTGGATTAGAGCTTTAGAATCTATTTTCTGGCTCTTCTTTTAGCATTTGCTTTTTGTCGTTCTTTTCTGTCTTTGTAGGAGCTGTAAAGAACAATAATTGCTATTCCTGCAATGGAAAGATAAAATAATCCTAAGTAAGGTGGATCTCGAATTTCTCCT
The DNA here is from genome assembly GCA_950073955.1 of uncultured archaeon. GTDB lineage: Archaea > Thermoproteota > Nitrososphaeria > Nitrososphaerales > Nitrosopumilaceae > Nitrosopumilus. The sequence goes on from CATMRH010000003.1 coordinate 21,201, forward strand.
GTAGATGGGTCTAAAAACGATATTGGTATACCTACAATCATAAAAATTAGGATTACAGTAAGATACTTGTCCACAAAATATTAGATTTACAAAACCATATATCTTTTTGATTTTACAAAATGATAATAGAAAAATTATGGCAAAAATGCTTGAAATAATAGGATTAGCTCTTGTGGCAATAATGACATTAGGTTTTGTGGGTGTATTCGAATCATATGGAATTAACAAAGGAATGTCACCATTATTTTGGGGGTGTGCAGGAGGAGCTCTTATGATAATCATATACAGAAAAATAAAAAGAAAAAAAGAAGAAAAAGAGAGCTAAAAATATTTTAGAATTTGCTATGAAGTAATCAAATGTTAATCAATCGACAGATCTATAAAGGACAATTATACGTAAGTATGAGGGGAGTATGACAGAACAGACTAAACAATGGTGGAAAGGTTTAGGAAAAGAGTTAGAAATAGACATTGAAACCTTCGTTAAATAATCTCTTAAGAATTTTCTTTACAATTTAAAAATTTTACAAGATAAAGCCTCGGACGGGGTACGAACCCGCGACCTAACGCTTACGAGGCGTTCGCTCTACCAGACTGAGCTACCAAGGCACGTTTGGATAAATCCATCAGAGTTAATAAAAAGTCTTTCCGAGTTGGATTAATTGAAGAAAACAATTTCTGGAATTAGGGGGATATTTGGAGAAGATCTTAACCTAAAAGATGTATTAGAATTTTGTAATAATTTTTCGTCTTTAATTAAATCACAAAAATGTGTTATTGGAAAAGACACTAGACCTTCAGGTTCCATGATGAAAGATACTGCCACTGCTGCATTAATGAAAAATGGAATTAATGTATTTAATTTAGAAACAGTTCCAACTCCCGTGGTTTTTAGAGAAGCAAGAAAGTATGGTGCTGGATTAGTAATTTCTTCATCTCATAATCCAATAAATTGGAATGGAATGAAATTCATTATAGAAGGAAGAGGGATTAATGAAGACGAACTGCCACAAATTATTGAACATCAAGAAATTTTAAAATCAAAAATTGGAACTGAACATGATATATCATCATCATATATTGACGATGCAAAAAAAATCATAGGAAATATCGAAAATCAGCCAGAAATAGTGGTAGATATTGGTGGAGGTGCTGCAAAGGGCTTTGCACCAGATTTGTTAAAAAAAATAGGATGTAAAGTTGAAGTAATAAATGAAGATCTTTCAGGATGCTCTAGAGGTCCTGATCCAACATCTGATGAATTATCTGATTTAATTTCAGCATCCAATAAAAAAGAAATTGGATTTGCATTTGACTTAGATGGAGATCGTTTAGTTGTTGTTATAAATGGAAAGAAGCAAATTCCGGATGTGACACTAGGATTAGGTGTTGCGAAATCTTTGGAGTTAGGATACAAAAGATTTGTTTTAAGTATAGATACAAGTATTTCGATTGAAAAATTCATCACGGAGAAAGGAGGTACTGTTCAAAGATCAAAGGTAGGAGAGGCAAATGTCATAGATCTTATGTTAAAGACTGATGCACAAGCAGGAGGAGAAGGAAGTAGTGGAGGTTTTATTTTACCAGAGTTCAATTACTGCAGAGAAGGAATTCTTACCAGTGGTTTAATTTCTTCGATGTTAGGAAATTCAAAATTTGATGAAATTTTGAATTATATGAAAAGTTATTATCAAATAAGAGATAAAGTTGAAGTTGATTCAAATTTTCATGATAAAATAATTGAACAAGTAAATTCTAAATTTGCAAAAGAATATTCAGAAATAAGTACATTGGATGGAATTAAAGGAATTATTGATGAGGATAGTTGGGTTTTGATTAGAAAATCAAACACCGAAGATCTCATAAGAGTTTCAGCAGAATCAAATAATGAAGAAAAATGTAAAAAAATTATTAAAGATACATTAGAATTAGTGAAACAAAGCTATGACCAAATTAGATGAATCTTCAATAATTAAAATTTTTCAGAGGAAATTAGGAAACAAGAAATTTATTTCTGAAGATGTAGAAATTTTCAATTTAGGTAAAACCAAAATTGTAGCTAAAATAGATACCCTAGTAGAAAGTACTGACATTCCATCTAAAATGAAATTAGCAGATGCCGCAAGAAAAAGTATTGTTGCATGTGTTAGTGATTTTGCTGCAAAAGGCATTAAACCTCAATATGGAATTATTTCGGTAAATCTACCAAAGACAATTTCACGCTCAAAAATTGATGAGATTGCAGGAGGTTTCAGAAAGGCATGTGATGAATATGGTATTTCAATTATGGGCGGTGACACAAATGCAGGCAAAGAAATTGTGTTTAATGTATGTATTTTTGGAAAAACCGACAAAATAGTTAGCAGAAAAGGATCTAAAAAGGGAGATCTGATATTTGTGACAGGGCCATTTGGCTATACTTCTGCAGGATTGAATATGCTTCTTGGTAAGAAAAAGGGAAAAAAGAATTTTATTAAAAAATCTATCAAGTCAGTAGTTAACCCAAAACCAAAACTCAATTTTGGGATTAAAAATAAAAAATATTTTTCTTCCTCAATGGACTCTAGCGATGGATTATCTACCACTTTAAATGAAATGTCAAAACAGAGTAAAAAGAAATTTATCATTAACAACATACCTTCAATGAAAGATTTGCAATATTACGCCAAATCTCAAAAATTTGATTTAAACACATTAATTTTTCATGGTGGAGAAGAATATGAGATTGTATTTACAATATCACCCAAATATAAGCAAATAATTAAAAAAAATGCAAGATTGCTTAAAACACCAGTTATTGAAATCGGATATGTTACATTAGGTAAAGGAGTTTTTGTTCAAGAGAACAACAATAACATTCGTTTGAAAGATTTAGGATGGAAGCATTTTAAATAACTATTCACCATGAGAAAAATCTCGATCTACATTATTTGCAATATTTATTATTGAATCAGCTGGAAGAACAGAAACACATTCTTTCATCCATTTTTCATCTAGATACAACAATCGTTTCATATCATCCATAGGAAGTTCATCAGGATTTGAATTAGGATAAAGTGTATGAATTTTGTATCCTTCATTGGCAATTTGTTGACATTTTTGTTCCAAAGGTAACAAAATCATATCATTGATTGGTGTTTGAAACTGGAAAGCCACAGATCCTAGCAAAGCAACTGTAATTCCAATTCCAATAGCCAATAGAAGAATTGATGTCATTAAAAAAATTCAGTTGATAATAGTATATGAATAATCATTAATTTCAGGTCAATTGACCAAATTAAGCCATGATTGAAAAATCAATGTTTTTTAAACCCTTTAAGATGTGGTAGTCATTGTCTGAAATTGAAGCCAAAGTTGAGGAAGTTTTAGTAGCTAAGACTGAAACACTAGTTGAGGAAGTAAAATCTGAGGCTAAAGTAGAAACAAAATCTCAACCAGAGGTAAAAAAAGAAGGTCCTGAAAAATGGGGAATTGTTCATATTTACAGTAGTTACAATAATACAATTATTCACCTAACTGATCTTACTGGTGCAGAAACCATTGCTATTAGTTCTGGTGGAATACATGTTAATGCTGACAGATACGAATCATCACCATTTGCCGCAATGAAAGCTGCAAATGCAGTAGTTGAAACTGCAAGAAACAGAGGAATTACTGGATTCCATATTAGAGTTCGTGCAGTAGGTGGAGTTGGTTCTAGAGTACCGGGTCCAGGTGCACAAGCTGGTATTAGAGCATTGGCAAGAGGTGGATTTAAGATTGGAAGAATTGATGATGTAACACCTATTCCTCATGATACCACTAGAAAGAAAGGTGGAAAAAGAGGAAGAAGAGTTTAATCAACTATCTTTATTCTCACATCACAATTTTTATTATGTAAATAATCTGTAATAAATAGCACAAATTTTTGGGGTTGATCATTTCCTCTATATTTTTCTAGCATATCAAAAAATTTTTTTTCTATACCATTTTGTAAATTAGGTTTAAACGTTAATGTGAAAAATGTCCAGCCAAATTTTGATGAAGGTTCGCCAAGATCATATCCATTGTAACCATCTACAAGACTTTCCAAATGTGAAAGTGCTATTTTAATTGATAATAAATCATCAGCATAATTTTTTGTTCCAACTTCTAAAACTATATTCATTATTCATCAACAGATGATTTATTACTAAGTTTGTCACTTAATGATACAAATTTTCCATCTTGTTCAATATGGATTTTTGTTGCCATTCTAATACTTAGTCCAACTGATCTAAATAATGTCAATAATTTTCCTCCGTCAATAATTTCATTAATTTCACCTGTTTTAATCAATTCAGATAATTTTTCTACAATAATTTTAGTTTCGTTGGGAAATTGAGATTCTGCATTTTCTAAAACTTCTAATCCTCTAAATCCTAATCTATTAACTAGTAAATCTCGTGGATTTTCCAGTGGTTTTTCTTTGGCAACTTCTTGAGTTTTTTCAATTTCTTGTTTTGAGGAGATATTTTTTTTCATTTCAGCAAGGCGTTTTGCCTTTAATCTTTCAAGTTCGGAATCTTCTTCACTCAACCCTTAATCACGCCTATAGGTATCAATTTAGCTACTTTTGTGGCAATTCCTAGATTGTGAGACACATTCACAACAGCATCAACATCTTTGTATGCTTGAGGAGTTTCTTCCACAATTCCATCTCGTGTTAATGCCTTGATAAATATGCCCTTATCATTAAGAGATTTTTTAACATCATCTTCATTATAATTTCTCCTAGCCTTTGTTCTGGACATTGTCCTTCCCGCACCATGTGCTGTTGAACCAAAACTCAAATCCATAGAATTGGGTTTACCAAGCAAAATCCAACTTGCAGTTCCCATAGAACCAGGAACCAAAACAGGTTGACCCAAATCACGATATCGTAATGGTATTTCATCACGATTTGCAGGAAATGCTCTTGTTGCTCCTTTTCTGTGGACAACGACGTTCCGTTCTTTTCCATCAACTTTGTGTTTTTCTATTTTTGCAATGTTATGAGCTACATCATAAACTAATTTCATGTCAAGATCAGATTCTGTTTGATTAAAAACACGTTCAAAAGATTTCCTAGTCCAATGAGTAATCATTTGTCTATTACTCCATGCAAAATTTAATGCTGCAAACATTGCTTTTCTGTAAGATTCACCTTCCTCTGAAGTGTTAGGAACACATGCAAGTTCTCTATCTGGTAAATGGATATCATATTTTCTCATTGCCTGTTCTGAAATTCTAAGATAATCACTACAAACTTGATGACCAAATCCTCTAGAACCGCAATGAATCAAAATCGTAATAGTTCCTTCTTTAATTCCCATTCTATTTGCTGCTTCTTCATCATGAATTTCTGCAACTTTCTGCACTTCAAGAAAATGATTTCCAGAACCTAAACTTCCAAGTTGAGGAGCTCCTCTTTTTCTTGCCCTATCTGAAACTTTGTTTGGATCAGCATTTTTAATTTGACCATTTTCTTCACAAACATCAGAATCATCTGACGAACCATAGCCATGATCAATTGCCCAACTAACCCCTTTCACCAAAACTTCATCAAGTTCTGAATTAGTGAGCCTGATTGCACCTTTAGAACCAACACCTGAAGGAATAGAGCTAAAAAGATCATTAACAAGTTCTTTTAGTTTTGAACGGACTATTTGTTCAGTTAAATTTGAACGGAGTAATCTGACTCCACAATTGATATCATATCCAACACCACCAGGACTAATCATTCCTTCTTCAGCATCCATAGCTGCAACACCACCTACTGGAAATCCATAACCTTCATGACCATCAGGCAAAACAATACTTTGGCCTACGATACCAGGAATACAAGAAACATTTTGTGCCTGCATAATTGTTCTACCAGACAACATTTTTTGTAGTAATGGTTCATCAGCGTAGATCCTTACAGGAACTTTCATTCCAAGATTGGAATCAGCATCAATTTGATATTGATTTTCTCCAATTTTCTTTGGAGTATTAGTAGACATAGATATCGGTAAAATTTTCTTTCAATCCAATTTAAATCATCAGAAGAATTGTAAAAAATTTTAAATTAATTAGAATTTATTCAAAACTATGTTAGATAAAGCAACAATCACACAAAAAGCAAATCAATTACTTGCAGAATTGAGAGGAAGTCCAGATAGTGCAATTGATGAAAGAAATTTTAAACAAGGTTATTTCAAAGCTTTAGAGTGGGTATTGTCAGATACAGGAATTAAACAAAACTAATTTTTAGAATAACACTCAAACTTGAAATTGATGAGCTAACTTATCTAGGATAAAATAGGTTTTGTATTGTGGTTAGAAGACAATTAACTAAAAAAGAAATTGAAGAACAGAAAAAACAACAGAAAATAAGAACAAGTGCTTTAAGAGCTGCCAGAAGAAGTGGAAAAAGTATCAAAAAAGAAGGCAAAGTAAACAAAGCTAAAGCAAAAACAAAAACACCCAGATCACAAAAGAAAATAGCTACGGTGAGAAAATCTCGTTATTAATCAGACTATAATCTCAAAAAGATCAATTTTTTGAGGCTAGATCATATCAAAATTACTCTATACGCACAAAATTAGGATAAGAAGTAGATTTATTTTCTCATAAATTGAAATCAAA
>CATMRH010000004.1 GCA_950073955.1 uncultured archaeon
TTCAAAGTGGAAATCAAGGCGCCAACATTTTATGATATGGAGATTAGGCAAGACAAAGGTGTTTTTATGAGATTTTTGCTTGATTTGTGATTTTAGTGAATTACTCTTTGCACAAAACAAGAAGAAGTTAGATAATGAATTTATAACATTTGTTGGAATACAAGATGAAAAAGATATAGTCACAATTGTAATTCATGATGCGATTAGTAATTTTAGGGGACTTTTATCAGATCCAAATCCTAACCAAGGAGAATTTTCAGCAAGTTCAAGTTTTACATCACAGAAAGTATTAGATATTTTCGATAGTGATGGAATTTACAATGCAATAGCATTTACAAATAATCAAAAACAAGATAATGGAATTATATTAAAACTAGAATACAAAAATAACAAAGTATCAGTTATAGAAGATTTTTTACTTGCGCTTAAATCAATTACAAATTATTCAGTTGAAGTAGAAAAAACAGTTACATTTACTGATAGTCTTATAGATAGTTCAGTTGAGGAGGTAGTATTTAGTTTACATAATCAACCTATAGGAGATACAATTGATTCAAGTTCTGGAAAATTTGGAAGTATTCAAGATGTATACTATAGCTTTGATATTGTTGTAAAAAGTGAAGCTCAAGAAGACAGAAAAAATATCACAATTACTGTAAAGAAGGCATATGATGAACCAGAAACAATTGAGTCAGAATCAGAAACAACAGAGTCAAAACCAAAAGAATTAGAAATTACAGATCCGTTTGTTGATGAAACAAAGGATCTACAGAGTTATGTTGACAGATACAACAACGAGGCCAGTTACAAAAAGTGGTTTGATGATAATTATCCAGAATACTCCTCAATTTATGAGGCTGTAGGATTAGAAGAACCAATAATTGAAGAACCAGAGTTTGGTGAATGTGGTGAAGGAACAAAGCTAATTGATGGTAAATGTACAATTGTTGCAATACAAAGTAAAGGTGGAGGTTGTCTAATTGCAACTGCAGCATATGGCTCTGAGATGGCACCACAAGTTCAATTCCTCAGAGAGATTCGTGACAATCAGTTAATGAATACTGATTCTGGCATATCATTTATGACAGGTTTTAATCAATTCTATTATTCATTCTCACCAACAATTGCTGACATGCAAAGAGAAAATCCAATATTCAAAGAAGCAGTAAAGCTTTGGATAACTCCATTATTATCATCATTATCAGTAATGTCATATGCTGAATCTGAATCACAAGTTATAGGATATGGAATTGGTGTTATTTTGATAAATATTGGAATGTACTTTGTAGCACCAGCTATGTTGTTTTATAGAATTAGAAAAGTTAGACGAGTTAAGTTTTAATCACAATACTTGACGATCATCATTATGGGAAAACTAGATAAAAATCTTAGAATTTGTGGTGAGTGTGGTATTGTATATTCTTCTGTTAGCTTTACAAAATACATTGATCAGTGTCCCATATGTAAATCAAAAAGATATGAGATAATTATTAGAAAGTCAGATAATGATTAATTTTTAAACATAGATTTTTTAGTAGAACCAATTTTTGAGATATGTTGTCTGAAGATCCAGAAATTGAAAAAATAAAGCAGAGAAAACTAGAAGAGATGCTCAAACAGCAGAGCCAGCCTAGAATTGAGCCTGGAATTGTAGATCTGAATGACTCTAATTTTGATCAAATAGTATCAGCTGAGAATCCAACATTAGTGGATTTTTGGGCAGAGTGGTGTGGTCCATGCAAGACGATGCATCCTGTTTTTGAAAGCCTATCAAAAAACTATCCAAAAATTAAATTTGCAAGAGTCAATGTTGACAACAATCAAAACATTTCAATGAAATTTGCAGTTCAATCAATTCCTACATTTATCATGTTCAAGTCAGGACAGGTTGTAGATAAAATGATGGGAGCAGTTGGTGCACCTGGAATTCATATGATTTGTAAAAAGTATTCAAACTAGTAGGCGTATACTGGTTCTTTTTCTCGTTGAATCCTAACTATTTCATTTAGAACTTTTTGTTCTTCAGGATTTAGTTTATGCATGAATCTGTTGAGTAGTTGTTTTGCCTCATGTGATGGCGGAAATGTATAGAATACTTCTTCTTCAAAGATTTGTCTACCGATTGTTACATCTTGAACAGAACATGCAACCTCATCTCCTGTTTTTGCAGTACTTACAGTTTTTTTATCAAGCTGAAGTTGATGAATATTTCCAACCTTTCTTCCAGTCATATTCATAAATGGAATTTTATGCTTTAGGGTTCCTACATCTACACGAATTCCAAAGACCGCAGGATTATTATTTCGAAAAACCATTCCTTTGAGGAAAGTAAATTTTGCGACTGGAATTAATTCTGAAAAGATTGCATCATCTTCATTGGCAGTGTCTTCTTCAACCCATGCATTATAGTTGTCAATTAAACTATAGATTACTTTATCTTCAAATACTTTGATATGACTGTCTTCAGATTCTTCTTTTGCATCAGGTAGAACTTTTACATTAAATGACAAAACAACTCCAAGATGTCTATCTTTTTCTTTGATCGCTTTTGCCTCTATGACATCTCGTCTATTAACAGGACCAATGTCGGCTTTGGCAATAGGAACTTGTGAGCGTCTAAGCATCTCAAGTATAGCCTCAAGTGAGCCTATAGTATCGCATTTGAGGATAATGCCATCAGTTTCAGTGTCAATAAACATAGATTTCATCTCAGATTCGATGAGTTTAGTAAATTTTTCAATCTCTTCATCATTGGATGCAATGTAGAGAGTACTGCCTGGAAGAACTCCTTCAAGATCAGGTGATGCGATTTTCAGTCCAGCAGCTGCATCTACTTGTGTAACCGGTTTGAATTTGTCTCGAGGATCTCGCATCTCATCAAGAGGTTTTGGCAAAAGCAACGCCTTCGGTTTTATAGCTATTACAGAATCTCTTTTAGCTACAACAATGCTATTTTCTTTTTTAATTGTTCCATCAATTAAAATAATATTTGCTGTATGTCCTAATCCAATCTCATCCTTAACCTCTAAGACAATGCCACGTGGATCTTTTTCTTCTTGATTTAGTCTTTTTTGAAGATACTGTTGTGTAAGTCCTACTAAAACACTGAGCAGTTCTGGAATCCCAACTCCAGATCGTGCAGAAATTGGAACTATTGCAATCTCAGATTTAAAGTCCTTAACACGGTAAAATGCTTCTGATTTATATCCCAAAATGGAAAGAGTACCTACCACGTCGTAGATTTTTTGATCAAGATCAGTTTGTACTGATGCGTCTTGTTCTTTTAATACCTGCGAGATAAATGAAGATTCAGATTTTCTCCATCCAGAAATTTGATCACATTTGTTTAGTGCGACAACAAATGGAACTTTTCTGTTCTGTAAGATTTTCAAACTTTCATTTGTTTGTGGTTGAAATCCACGATTAACATCAACTACAAGAATTGCAATATCAGCTGCTGAACCTCCTCTAGAACGAAGGTTTGTAAAAACTTCGTGTCCTGGAGTATCAATAACTAAAAGTCCTGGAACCTTGTTTTCTGATTGTTCAAGTTTCTTGTATAAAATACCACATGTCTCTTTGATGGTCTCAGTTGGAAGAAAGCTAGCACCAATATGTTGGGTAATTCCACCTGCTTCTCTACCTTGAACTCCGGTACCACGAATTTTATCTAGAAGAGATGTTTTACCAGAGTCTACGTGACCAAGAACTGCCACTATGGGCTGACGAATTTGCAAAACAGATCACTCAAATGCTACCCTCGATTCGTGATCAAAACTTTCTTGTGAATCTGATGCGTGAATAATATTTTCACTAAATCCTAATCCAAAGTCTCCTCTAATGGAACCAGGTTCTGCTTCAAATGATTTAGTTGCACCAACCATAATTCTAGTAGTAGCAATTGCATTATTTCCTTCAATGATTGCTGCAACTACAGGTCCTGATGTGATATATGATATCAATTCACCAAAGAATGGTTTGTCTTTGTGAACGTCATAGAATTTCTTAGCCTGTTCTGGAGTAAATGTAAACATGTTTAGTTTCAAAATTTTGAATCCTTTTCTTTCAAATCTTGAGACAACTTCGCCAACTAAATTTCTAACTACTCCATCTGGCTTTACAATGAATAGGGTTTTTTCAGTCAATTTTACTTCTTTCTAATTCCACCTTTAACGTGTTTCTTGGTCCACTTTAATTTTCTTGGATCACGTTTTAGAACTAGTGCATTTTTTTTACATTTAGAAGAACAAAACCATAAAACAGTTCCATCATTTTTAGCAAGCATAGTACCAGAACCTTTTGGAACAGATCTATCACAGAAATTACAAGGTTTAGCTAAAAGACTCATCTAATCACCTATTTGATCTTCTTTGCTTCTCTTTCTGTTTCTCTTAGCATAAGAATCTCTCCTTCCCTAACAGAACCTTTGACATTTCTTGTAAGAATTCGTCCTTTATCATTTCCTGTAAGAACTTTAACTCTAACTTGAATTACTTCTCCAGCAATACCAGTTCGTCCAACAATTTGAATAATTTCAGATTGAACTACTTGATCAGTTGTAGAACTCATTGATCAGTCTTGCCACCTTTAATTTTAGAAATTGTTTCTATAATTTGATCGACGATGTGTTGTGCATCACCAGCATCCAAAATCGCTGCAGCTGCTGAAGTAATCTCAATGCCTAATGAATTACCCAATTCTTGTTTAGTTGGAACAAAGACAAATGCTGTACCCTGTTCCTCACATAGAATTGGAAGATGGGCAACTACCTCTGGCGGTTCAACATCTTCGGCTATAACGATTAGTTTGCTTGAACCACGTTCAATTGCCTTGGTAGCTTCATTGGTTCCTTTCTTAACTTTACCGGTTGAAGCAGCTACTCTAAGTGCCTCTAAAATTGGACTTACAAGGTCCGCTGGTGTCTCAAATTTAACGTAATAAGGTTTTGCCATACTTCGTCACCCTAAGGTTCATTCTCCATTCCATTCATCGATTCGTTTGGTATTAAAAGTGTTATCTGGAAATTATGGACTTTACTTTATTGAGATATTCAGACATCAAAATATTTAGTTTCTCTTGACTTTCAGCTTCGGCATAGACTCTAACAATTGGTTCGGTTCCGCTAGGTCTAATCATAACCCAATTTTTAGGATTAATTGTAATTTTGATACCGTCAGTTGTATCAGAGCTTGGAAATTCTTCTTTTAATGAAGAAATCAGTTTTGAAACATTTTCAGGAGAACATGAAACCTTGTCTTTTGTAGTGAAAGAAGGAGGCAAACTGGTAATTTCATCTGATAGAGATTTTCCTTTAGTCAAAAGATCAAGCATTAATGCCAAAGTCATACAACCATCTCTGACTTGATTGTGCTTTCCATACATGTACCCACCATTTTCTTCAAATCCTATTAACGCATCAGTATGAATCATCTTTCTTGATACTTCAACGCTACCTATTTTGGTGCGAATAACTTTTGAATTAAATTTATCAGCTAAAACTTCAATATTAGAACCTGAATTCAAACAAGTAACAATTACAGAGTTTAAATTTTTCTTTAAGATATGCTGAGTAAGAACTAGTGCAGATTTATCACCAGTTAATATATTGCCCTTGTTGTCACAAAAAATACTTCGATCTCCATCTCCATCAAACGCAATTCCAAAATCAGCATTGTTTTCTATTACAGTTTGTGAAAGTTCTGAAAGATTTTGTGGTGTTGGTTCTGAACCACGTCCTGGAAATTTTCCATCAATATTCTGATTTACAAGAAAGGTTTCACATTGCATCATTTTACAAAAATCAGGTGCAGAAACTATCTGTGCACCGTTTCCTAAATCCAAAACAACTTTGAAATTTTTTGATTCTATTAATTTAGAATCAACCTGAGATGCAATTCCTTTTAGATATGTCTCAATTGCTCTTTCTTCTTTTCCTGTAGTACCCCAATTTTCTGTATTCTTAATCCAACTTTTTTGCAGATAGATATCTTCAACTACTAATTCATCTTCTCGTGAAATCTCAACCCCATCTTTTGCAGTAGGTTTGATTCCATTGTATTGAGGAGGATTGTGAGAAGCAGTGATCATTATTCCACCAGAATATCCCAAAGTCTTTACTGCAAATTGAAGACATGGTGTTGGAACAATTCCCATAACATTACAATCAATTCCAATTGAATTAAGAGTAGAACTTACAACTTTGGAAATTACTGGACTTGATTCTCTTCCATCAAAGCCAATTAGTAATGTTCCCTTTTCAAAGTAAGTTCCAATAGCTAAAGTCATATCGTGAACAAATTCTAATGTCAAGTCTTCAGAAAATACTCCACGAATTCCATTAGTTCCAAAAAATTTTGCCATGATGTTATTCAATAATAGATAAATTTGTGTTTAATGGAATGTCCGTTGCGGGAGTCGCCCAGCCTGGTCAAAGGCGTAGGGCTTAGGACCCTATCTCTTAGGAGTTCGTGGGTTCGAATCCCACCTCCCGCACCTTTTTGATTTCTGTGAATGATTAATAATGAGAAAATATCCTACAAAAAAAGTCATGAAAAAGACAGTAATTGGAATTACAGTAGTTGGAAAAGACAGAGAAGGAATTGTAGCTGCATTTACAAATTTTGCATTTTCAAAAAGTGGAAACATTGAGAAAGTAAACCAAAATGTAATCAAAGGTATTTTTGGAATGTATCTAGAAGTATCCTTTTCAAAAACAGTTGATGTAAAGAGATTCGATGCTGAAATACAAAGTCTAGCTAAAAAAGAAAAGATGGATGTAAGTACACATCATGAAACAAATTCGCAGAAAAATATTGCAGTATTTGTAACTAAAGAGACACTTTGCCTTAAAACAATTCTTGGTAATGCAAAATCACTCAAAGGAAAAATCTCAGTAGTAGTTAGTTCAGAAAGGACACTTGAGTCATTAGTAAAGAAGGCGAAGATTCCATTTGTTGTAATCCAAGAGAAGGATCAACAAAAAGCAGAAGAAAAAATTATTGAAATATGCAAAAAATATGAGATTGACTTGATTTCACTTGCAAGATACATGAGAATTCTTAGCCCTAACTTTGTTTGGAGATACCCAAATAGAATTATCAATATTCATCCAGCATTATTACCGGCATTTCCAGGAGCACTGGCATATGCACAAGCTTATGAAAGAGGTACAAAAATTGTTGGGGTAACTGCTCATTATGTTACAGAAAACTTAGATCAAGGACCAATCATCTTCCAAGATTCGTTTAAAGTGGATCCAAATGATTCGTTAGAAAAAATTAAGGCAAAAGGACAAAGACTAGAAGCAGATACATTGCTTAAAGCAATGAAGATGCACCTAGAAAATAAACTTGAAGTTCGTTGGAGAAAGGTTCACATCAAATCCAAGTGAAATAAATGGTAGATATTCAAGCCCAATTTGATCTTAATCTTAGAAAATCAATTAAAAAGAAAAAACAAGTGGCAATAATTCCAATTGGTTCAATAGAACAACATGGTCCACATTTGCCCATATCAACTGATTCAGATATTGTAACTGAAGTAGCAAAAAGACTATCTGAAATGAAGGGGTATCTTCTTCTTCCAACACTCACTTATGGAGTTTCATTTGAGCATGCACCATTATTTAATTTGAGTATTAGAGAATCAACTCTACGTACGATTCTGACTGATTTGTGTTCATCACTTTTAATGAATAACATCAAGACAGTTTTCATAATTAATGGACATCATGGAAATTTAAAATCAATCAAAAATATTGATGTAAAGCTACAAAAAATTTCAAAAAACAAGCTCAAAGTGTTTCCATTATCATATTGGCATTTTATGAAAAGAGAGTTTGATCATGCAGGATTTGTAGAGACATCAATAATGTTAGCAATTTCAAAAAATGTCAAAATAAAATTAGCAAAAAAAGGATTAATCACAGATGGGCTGACAAAACAAGAAATCAAAATACTTGGAAAACTAGCTAATCAATCATTTCCTAAAGCTACCAAAAACGGAATTTGGGGAGATCCTACAAAAGCAACAAAAAAGGATGGAAAGACAATTTTAGCTGAAATCATTAAAAATCTGGGAAAAAAGTGTCAAACTTGCCTTACTGAGAGAAGCTCATAGTTTCACCAATGAATGTTTAATATAATCCCTCAATATCAAAGCCAATAAGTGAAATAGATGTCCGTTGATATGGCAGTAAAAGTATTGGATGAGAGTATCAATCAAGTTGTATTGATAAAACTCAAAGGAAACAAGACAATTAGAGGTAATCTACTTGGTTTTGACCAACACATGAACCTGCTACTCGACTCTTCAGAGGAAGTCCCCGCTGAAGGCGATACTAAAAGCCTTGGAACCATTGTAGTCAGAGGAGACAATGTAGTTATGATATCCCCTCCACCACCAGAAAATAGGTGATTTGAGATGGTAAAAGGCACAACTTCCATGGGTGGTTTTACAAAGAAAAAAGTTCACATCAGATGTAGAAGATGTGGTAAAAACTCGCTTCACAAACGTCACCACCAATGTGCAAGTTGTGGATTCCCAAAGGCCAAACGCAGAAAGTATTCCTGGATTAAATGGTATACATAGATGCAAGAAATTATTCTAATTCTTAGTTCATTAGCTGGTGTAGCTACAGTCGTTGCAGCACGAAAAATGCCAAGAGGTAAAAATCAATTGCTTAGTCTTGGTGCCAGTTCACACATTAAAAGCCAAATTAATTCCCTAAAAATTGAAAAAGATATTCTAACTAAAACAATTACAAGACTATATCAAACAGACTCTGAATTTTCTAAAATTCAAAAGGATAAACTGTTACTGAGATATCAACACCAATTAGGAATTGTTTTAGCTAAACTAGAAAAACTTGAGCAAGCAAGTCAACATCCAGATTTGGGTCCAATAGGTGATGGTTTGATCACTTTGATGGACCAAAAATTATCAAAACTAGATGATAGATTATATGAAATATCGTCAAAGATGGCAAGTACAAAAACTGAAACACCAAAGACAAAAGAATCAGAAGTGAAAAATCACGAATCGAAACCATTCAACTTTGAGAAACCAAAAGAAACAAAGATGGAATCAATTTCAATTCCTAAAACAAGTTCAAGGCAATCAATTGAATTAACTACTTTGACAAATATTTCAAGAAAGGATGTAAAATTCCCATTATTGATTGATGTAGAATCAAAACAAGAGATTGTAAATCCAATGTCACAACCAAAGGTAGTTCAATCTGAAATAATTAAACCAAAAGAAGAGATTGTACAAGAAATTATTCAACCAAGAGTAAAAGTTGAAGATAAAATAGAGATTATTCAGTCATTTACGCCAAAAGTAGAGCCAGTATTAGAAACCAAGCCTGATATTGACAAAGAAGTTGCAAAGATTACAGAACATAAAGCACTTCCAGAACCAGAATCAGAACAAAAACCTAGACCAATAACATTAGATGATGACTTTGATGATGATGTAGATGACTTGGATAAAATCAAAGAAAATATTATGAAAGTCATGTCAAAGCTTGATCAAGCAGAGGTAGAGTAGTTGTCCTATGATGATGCCATTTCAGCATTGTCAAATAATGCACTAAAATTTGTTAAAGATGATTATGTAATTGGACTAGGTAGTGGTAGAGCTGCTACTGTACTTGTAAAATCACTTGCAAAATTAATCAAACTAAAAAACTATAACATTAAAGGAATTCCGACTTCACTACAAATCAAATTGGTTGCGGAAAAAGTAGGAATACCTCTAGTAGAAACTGATCAAGTAGATCATATTGATGTTGTATTTGATGGTGCAGATCAAATTAATTCTCAAAAATTTGTAATCAAAGGTGGAGGAGGTGCTTTACTACGAGAAAATATTTTGTTTAGTCTTGCAAAAAAAGTTGTAGTTATGGCAGACAAAACAAAGTTTGTAAAAAATTTCACAAGAAGTGTTCCAGTAGAAGTTCATCCACTTGCTAGAAATTCAGTAACAAAATCTATTAAAAAGTTAGGAGGAGAAATACAACTACGTTCACTAGATAGAGGATATCCATTTTTTACAGAAAATGGTAACATAATTTTAGATTGTGATTTTGGAACGATAAAGAATCCAAAAGCACTTACTCAAAAAATCAAACAAATAACTGGAGTTCTAGAATCAGGAATTTTTCTTAGAAAGCCAGATGTAATTTACAGAGCCAAAACGGGTGGCAAATTCGATATTCTATAAAATTTTTCTGAAAATCTACTTTTTGCCAAATTTTCCTAGCAGTGGGACAAAAATATAGTTCGATTGGTTTTTAATTTCAACTATTCCTTCAGAGGTCTTTTTCAACAAAACTAATGATTGAGAAGAGTCTCCCACAGGCGCAATTATGAGTCCATTCTCAGCTAGCTGTTCAAGCAATGGTAAAGGAATTTCTGTGCATGCTGCAGTAATTATGATTCTATCATAAGGTGATGATTGTGGAAAACCCAAACTGCCATCACCTAAAATTACGTGAGTGTTATCAAGTCTGAATTTTTCTAAATTTTTTCTTGCAAATTTTACTAGTTCCGAATGAATTTCAACAGAATAAATGGTTCCAGTTCTTACCAAGTAAGAAAGAATTGCAGTCTGCCAAGCAGAACCAGTACCAATCTCAAGAATTTTTTGCCCATCTTTAACATCTAGCCACTCAGTCATTCTTGACACAACTCCTGGTTGAGAAATGGTCTGATCTTTCATAATTGAGAGAGGTTCATTGTCATACGCTCTGTCTAGTTCAGATATAGGGAGAAATTCATGTCTGGGAATGTTTCTAAATGCAGATTCAACGTTATCATCATTAAGGTATCTAGAATCTTTTAGAAAATTGATTAAATCGTTTAATCTCATCTGATATTTTTTTTCAATATTAATTATATTCAACTAATATAGATAGTATTTTTTATGATTTAAACCCAATTTGTTGTTTTAAAAATTAGCTAATTTTTCGTTCAACTAGTTTACCATGACCAAGTTTTCCAATTATTTCAAAGTCATCAGCAACTATTTCGCCTCTAACAATTGTTTTAACAGGCCATCCTTTTAGATTTCTTCCTTCATACACAATATAGTCAGAAAAGCCTCCAAACAAATCAGATGTTACTTTTTTTTCTTTTTTCAAATCTATCATAGTTATATCTGCATCAGAGTTTTTTTCCAATGTTCCTTTTTGTGGATACATTCCAAAAATTTTAGCAGCATTTTGACTTGTAAATTGCACAAACTGCTCAAGCGTGATCCTGTTCTGATTTACACCATCATTTAGCAATATTGGAATGACAGTTCCAATTCCTGGAAATCCCGCCAATGCTCCCCAAACATCATCTCCTGCTAGTTTTAGTTTAAGTTGATTTGCAACATGATCTGTGCCAATAGTATCAATTTGATTCTTAGAAAGAGCATTCCAGACTGCTTTGTTATCATTTTCTGTTCTTATTGGAGGCATTACTTTAGCTAGATATCCTTCTTGTTTATCATAAGATAATGAAAGATAGTGAGGACATGTCTCAACAAAAATTTTTGTTCCAAGTTTTTTTTCTTCTTCAATTTGTGCTAGTGCTCGCTCTGAGCCAATGTGAGCAAAGTAGATCACACAATCATAATCTCTTCCATACTTTGAGACAGTCTTGATTGCTTTTACCTCAAATTCGGGGGAACGACTGTTAGACCAAGCAGATAATCCATCTTGGTTTTTTTCTTTGGCAGTTTTAATTCCACATCCACATGATTCATAGTCTTCGGCATGAACAAGTATTGGACAGCCAAGTGAAGCTGCAGTCTTTACAGTCTGTTCAACTATTTCATTAGTAACATTTACTTGAGATTCAACAAGTTTAGAGGAGTTTGGAGGTATGTCCATGTATACATTACCCACTTCACCACCTAGATTCATGTAGATTTTAAAAGATGTGATTCCTTTTTCAACACAAATATTCATCTCGTTGATTTGTTGGGGAGTAAAAATAGATGCATGAATTGCATAATCAATATAATGACTGTGAGATGATGCGTCAAGCTGAGCTTGTAATGAGTTAGAAAATGGATCTTCCAATCGAAGCATTCTCATCATAGTGGTTATTCCACCTATTGCTGCAGCATGTGATTCAGTTTTTGCTGCTTCATTTATTGGAGAATATACACCATAGTGAACATGAGTATCAATTGGACCGGGAACAGAGATCAATCCATTGCCATTGATTTTGTTATCACAAGCTGGAGTATCATTTGTAAACCCAACAATTTTTCCCTCATCAATTAGAATATTTTTGTCAATCATTCCCTGGGGAAGTATAATGTGTGAATCGGTAATCACAGTATCATACGTCATCTGAAAATTTTATACTTGGCAGTCTATTATGCGTTGAGATGATTTATTCTTGCATTTCCATTTTAATTACTTAATCATCAAAGTCTTCTTCATCTGTTGATCTTCTACATGGCTTAATGGGAACAAAGAGTATTGCCTTGTGGCCTATCATGCAAATAGTATAGTAGTATATTGCATAAAGACTAAGGAATTTTTTCTATATTTTTGGATCCAAAACGGTATTTCCATGTTTTATGAACAAAAGCATACTGTGTTTTCGTGTTTATTTAGAAAATGAATAAAAATACAACTAAAAGAAGTGATTCACGGGCCGGTGGTTTAGGGGTATAATGCCTCGTTCGCAACGAGGATGTCGAGGGTTCGATTCCCTCCCGGTCCACTTTTCTAGAAACTAATATACATAAATAAAAAAATTCTAACGTTATGGAAGCTTTTGATGGCAAAAAAGCCGCAACAGATTACATGTCAACACATACTTTGGCATTTTCAACTCCAGAATTAACTCTAATGAGATTTGCGTTTTGGTTAGGAGATTCAGTTCCAGATCCAAAAAATGAAGGAAAGGGAATTCCAAGAATGATGACATTTTTGACAGAACAAGATTTTGAACCCGTCATAATTGATGATGATGTATTCGTACCATCGGGTGCAATTAGTAGTACGGCATTTCTTGGAAACGCCTACAAAGAAGAAAAGAAAGACGAAAAGTTTTGTTCTGAATGTGGCGCAACTCTTTCAGCAACAGCAAAGTTCTGTCCTGAATGCGGCACAACACAAGAATAAGAAAATAATTTTTGAGTTTTAATTTTATGTTTTAGATCCACACTTTGTACAAAACTTTGCATTTGGTCTTAGTTCAGCACCACATGAAGTACATCCATTTCCACTTGGCGTTGTAGCTGTTCTAGGTACAAGACGTGGATCTGGTGATGGTAAAGTTCCAGGGTCTCCAAATGTGTCTTGTGCAGAAACAATTCCGGGTGGACCTGCTCCACCAACTGGATTTTCTGCAGTTCCTGCTCTTGGTGGCATTCCACCTGGCATACTTCCAGGAGTTCCCGTTCCTGGCATCAACCCAGGAGACTGTGTATTTCCAGAACCAGCGCCCATTGCTTTTTTCATCTCAAATATTACTTTGATTGCTAGAAATTCTAATGCACAATACGCTACTACATAATCACCTAGTTTTTGAAAGAATTCTTTGTCACTGAGTTGACCTTTTTTGTACATATTGTTAGTATCTAGAAATGTTTCATAGTATCCTTGAGATTCATCAAACAAACTTTCTAGTTTTTCATATAGCATGTTTAGTGTATCTACTTCACCAAATGACATGAACTCACTCAATTTTAGGAATATTAATTACTTTAGAAACAAAGAAGAGGAAAAACGTGTTCCAGATTTATGCAAGTGCTCTATCAATCATACTTTTGTATGATTCTTTAGAAGCAGCGCCTACCTGCTGGCTAACTATTTCACCTTTGTTAAGAATGACTAAGGTTGGAATACTAAAGACATTGTATTTTGAGGCTAATTCATTAGCCTCATCAACATTAACCTTAACAAATTTCACTTTGCCTTCATAGTCTTTTGCTAATTCTTCGACTACGGGACTCACCATTCTACATGGACCACACCATTCAGCCCAAAAGTCTACAAATACAGGAATGTCAGAGTTCATCACATCGATTTCCCAAGACTTTGCATCTGAAACTTGTGTAACTGCCATTGTACTATTGTTTTATTACTCGTACCTAAAAACGTTCACCAGAATTAACACCATATTTTTTGTTGGAAAATTAATTTTGATACATACTTAAATGACGTTTTGATAAAAATCAGATATGAGTTCTGAACTTAGGCTTAAAAAATTAAGGGGTTCCGGAGGTTATGTTATGGCTCAAGTTACTGATGAACAACAGGTGAAAGGAAATCTTGGCGGTCCTGATCTGTTTTTAGCTCCAATTGGTAGATTAAATGTAGAAACAATTACTAAACATTTTTGCAATACTTGTGACAAAGAATTTGAGGGTCCTCCAAAAATAGAATTTGAGAATCCTAATGAAGAAGTTGCAGAAAATCTAATTCTTGCAGAAAAAGGACAATACATTTGTAATTCATGTAATTCTTCAATTGCAGAATATAGAGTATTCAAAAAACAAGATGAAGCAGGTGAAATTGGAAGCGCAAAACCAATAGAGCAAGGTCAAAGTCCACCACAACAAGTTGAAGAGCAAACTACACAGGAAACAGTTACAGAGCCAGGTCCAGCAACTTCAGTCAGTTCAATTGAAGGAAGAGCAGTATATGATGAAAATGCTAACAAGATTGGAATTGCAAAACAAGTAGGTATTGATTCTACACAGTCAATGGTTCTAGTATTAACTAAAAATGATGGTACTGAAGGTAGTATTTCATGGAATAATATAAAAAAGATTGGAGAAATAATTCTTCTAGGAAATCCAGAAGCTGCTTCTCAACCAGGAAAATGCTCTAATTGTGGATTTGGAAATAAAGAAGGATCTAAATTCTGTGAAGAATGTGGAACCAATCTCTAATAGCTAACAAATTTAATCAATGAATATAGGCGATGATGTGATTGGCAAAAAGTTCTATCTCAAAAGGGGTTATCAAAGATATTGTTATCGTTGGGGTAGGGGTTTTAGTAATTTGGTTTGGCTTAACATTAGCATTTGGAACACAAAATCCATTTTATGTGGTTGCAAGTGGAAGTATGATTCCAGAATTAGAAATATACGATGTTTTGATAGTTCAAGGGCATGAACCTTTTGAAGATCTTGAGATAGGGGACATCATTGTATTTAATCGACCTTCAGACCATAACAGAGTAATTGTACATAGAGTAGTTTCAATAATTGATGATGATCCTAAAACACTTAGAACACAGGGAGATGCAAATCCAGCATCAATTCCTGGAACTGACTTTCCAATTACTGAAGAAGAGTATATAGGAAAAGTAGTATATACACTTCCACAAGTTGGATATATTACACAATTACTAAAACCACCAATAAACTATGTCATAATTGTAGTTGTCATAGGGATTATGGTTGTAAAACAGATTACAAAGAGGAAAAAGGAAAAAAAGATTACATTCTCAGATCAATTAGATTCAGAAAATCAAGACACAATTAAAGAATTATCAGATATTAATAAAATAGAAAAGGATTCTGAATATTCTGAACATGTAGAAAAATCTGAGATTACAGAAGACAAAAAAATAGATTCAGATGAATCAACTAAAACAGATGAGAAAACACCTGAGAAAGATAAAGAAGAGTAAATTAAATCCGTTAAAATTCATGCAAACAGGTTCACATTATGCCTAGAAAAAAGCAATAGATCGTCCTGTTTGCTTGGTGACATTAGTACGTAAAATTAACTAAAAAAGGATACTGAGAAATCATCAGTTCCAAGAGTAGAATCACTTATCAACTAGCAAACAAAATTTTGAATTCAAATTTCATGATCAAGTCTTGTAAAAACTAAAAAATTATTTCAGAGTCTATAAAATAGATTCTTTTGTTTGGAATATTCTGTTAAAGTATCCAGAAGGTTCTGATGGTTCTTCAATATCATTAGTAATGCCAGCTAGTTTCTTTGCAAGATTCTTTTTGTAGCCAATCTGCATCTGTCTTTGCATCTGAATTCTTTGTGCTTGTGGGGAACCTGCACCGTGCATAGATTCTGTAAGATATCCCACAGAATTTCTTCCAAGGGTCATGTTTTCAATTAGTCTCAAGATTCTCATTCTGTTTTCAACATCAACGCCTTTTCTTCCTACAAGGAATCTTTTGAGTAATGGGCCAGCCACTGGATGTCTAAAGTCCTTTTCAGATGGAAGAGTTACTACCAGTCCACCTGCAATATCTTGTGCAAGTCTACTAATCTCATATGGGAATCGAGTAACGTTGTGTTTGCAAACTTGTGCAAGCATATCTTCATTTAGATATACACCTGATTTCAGCTTGTGTGCTAGATGGGAAGATGCAATTCCTGCAGCAAAGATTGTTTCATTAAGATGAGTCATCTCAACAATTTTGTCTTTGATGTGTGATACCTTTGGCACTCCATTATAGTCAGCAATTGTTGCTGCAGCACCAATGAGTACATCACCAAGTCCTGTTTTGCATACATAACTACGTCTATGATAACAAGTAAAACGCTCTATTAGCATAGATGCATATTCATATTCTCCATGCATGAAGACTTTGTCCCATGGAATAAACACTCTTTCTAAGATCATCAAGGCTTCTTGCCCAGCATATTTTGCGTTACCATCATCAATGTCACCTTCTTCCATACTTCTAGTGTCACAAGACTGTCGACCATAGATGTAAGTAACTCCTTTTGCATCTGCTGGAATTACGCCAACAAATGCCCAGTCTTTATCATTTTCTGTTAGTCTAACTGTTGGCATCAAAATTATCCAATGCGAATTGATACAACCAGTTTGGTGTGCTTTGGCACCAGATACATAGATTCCTTTATCATTAGTCTCTACTACCCTAGTAAACATCTCTGGATCATCTTGTTCTGATGGCCCTTTACTTCTATCACCTTTAGGATCAGTCATTGCACCACCAATTACAAGATTTTCTTGTTGAACCATCTTTACAAAATCTAAGAATCTTTTATGATAGTTTGTTCCATGTTTTTCATCTATTTCAAAAGTTACAGAGTGTAAAGAATTCAATGCATCCATTCCAACACATCTCTGGAAACATGTTCCAGTGTTTTGTCCTAGTGTTCTTTGCATTTTATTCTGTAAAACTAAATCTTGTGCACTTTCTGCAATGTGTAAAAATCGGTTAACTTTCAATCCAGTAATTGATGAGTCAGCAGTAGCTAGAGATTCGTCACGTATTGCAAGATCATAAGTTTCTGCAACTGCATTAATTGATGGTCTGATCATTGGATGATCTACTGGTTCTTTTACTAATTCTCCAAATAAGTAAACTACTAGATCACGACCTCTAAGACTTTGGATATAATCATCACCGGTTCTAATTGTCTTTAAGACATTAGCCATAAACAATATGGTCGTTTATGATGTATAAATATTCTAGATAGGTTAGAGTAGAAATTTAGGAATGAATTGTTCTCAGAGTCCTATTCTGACATCTAGAATGCGACAACCATTTCCCTTCTCCATTACTAGCACAGGATTCATGTCTAATTCTTTGATCTCATTAAAATCAGAAACTAATTGAGATAATCTCTGAATACATTCAGAGAGTTTTGATATGTCTGAAGGTTTTTCGCCTCTTACACCTTGAAGGATTTTTTGTGTCTTAATTGAGGCTATCATATCGTCTGCTTCTATGTCAGTTACTGGTGCTAGCTTGAATGTAACATCTTTGAGAACTTCTACATAGATTCCTCCCATTCCAAGCATAATTACTGGACCAAATCCAGGCTCGAGTTTTGAACCAATGATTAGTTCTTTACCACCTTTTACCATCTCTACAATCAAGACACCTTTGATCTCAGCTTTCTTGTTGTAATTTTTAGCATTTTTTATAATTGTTTTAAATGCAGTTTTGAGCTCCGCATCATTTGTCAAGTTTACTTTAACACCACCTGCATCAGATTTGTGAATAATCTGAGGTGATGCAATTTTCATCACTACTGGATAGCCAATCTTCTTTGCAATTTTTACTGCTTCAGATTCTGTTGTAGCAAGCGCACTTGAGGGTAGTGGTAAACCATATGCTTTGAGAATTTCTTGTCCTTCTTCTTCCAGTAGATTGGGTCTCTTTTCTTTTTTAGCTTGATCAAAGATTTTCTTTACTTTTTCTTTGTTTACTATGAATTTAGTGATTTTTCCAGTTGGAGCTTTAAGCCAGTTAGAAAATCTAATCATTGCTGCAAGAGTTCTGATTGCTCCCTCAGCATATGTATAATATGGAACATTTCCTTTTGCCAAAATTTCTCTGTTGGTAATTCCTTCATCTAATCCCATCAAACTTGCAAGCATTGTCTTTTTGTATTTTTTTGACATCTCAACAATAACTTCTGCAAGTTTATCATAATCTAGAGTTCCAGAAGGAGTACACATTGTAATAACAGAACCAACTTTTGGATGTTTGAGTACACGGTCCAAAACATTACTAAATCTGTTAAAATCAGCATCACCTACAATATCAACAGGGTTTCGAGAGCTTCCCCAAGGTGGAATTACCTCGTCAATTTTTTTTCTAATACTTGTAATGTCTGCCATCTTGATTTTTGTCTTAGAGCATGCATCAGTAGAGATGATTGCAGGGCCACCTGCATTTGAAACAATTACAAGATCGCCATCTGATGGTAGTGGTTGTTTAGAAAATGCTGTTGCATAATCAAAGAGCTCTTCCATAGTATCAACTCTAATTGCACCAGATTGTTTGAGCACAGCATCATAAATTTCATCTGAGCCCATCAAGGCTCCAGTATGAGACATTGCAGCCTTTGCACCTTCAGGGCTACGTCCAGATTTGAGAACAAGAATAGGTTTTTTGAGTTTTTTAGTAATATTTTTACAAACTTTAAGAAATTCTTGACCATCACCCATGTCTTCGAGATACATTACAATAACTTCGGTTTGTTTATGATTTGCAAGTATCTTTAGGATGTCAACTTCACTCATTGAAGCTTTGTTTCCAAGACTGATCACTGCAGAAAAACCAATTCCTTGAGCGCTAGCATCTTCAACCAATGCAGCACATATTGCACCGCTTTGAGATACAAGTGCAATTTTTCCAGATTTTGGTGTAATTTTAAGAAATGTAGAATTCATCATTGTCTTTGGATCAAGATTCATGACACCAAGACAGTTTGGTCCAATGATTTGGACTTTATATTTTTTAGCTATATCCTTAAGTTCTTGTTCACGTTTTTTGCCTTCTTCATCAACTTCTTTGAAACCAGCTGTGATGATAATGACGCCTTTAATTTTTTTCTTGCCACACTCCTCTACCACTTGTGCAACCAATGTGTTTTTGATAACAATAACTGCAAGATCAATTGGTTTTGGAACATCTAAAACACTCTTGTATGCTTTTTTGTAAAAGACTGTATCTCTTGAAGAACTAATTGGATAAACAATTCCTGTAAAACCATTCATAATGTTTGAGGTTATAGTAGCTCCAACACTTCCTCTTTTGTCAGATGCGCCAATTACTGCAATTGATTTTGGTGATAAAAAGACAGACTCTGCCATGTAAGTTGGATCTAAGGATTTTATATAATAAAGTTATTCATAAAAATCTCTGATCTATGATTTTTTAGCTTCCCAACATTTTTCCTGCTAGATTCTCTTTTCTAGGAATCCATACAATTGAAAGATTAGAAAATTTTCCTATAATACCCCACGCTTCTCGTGCCAGAATTCTAAGTTGTTCATTATTAATTGCAAATTCATGATTTAGTTGATTTACAGTATTTTTAGAATCACTGTAAATAGTAACTTGATCATTATAGTCAACAAACTTGTTTAATGCAGAGATTATTGCCAAGTATTCAGCTTGATTGTTAGTTAGCTCTGGTTTTTTTTCATAAAATGATTCTCCCGTTTCTTTTACAAAGTATCCATATCCACTACTAGGACCTCCAGAACCATCAACGTAAACACTAATTTTCATCTTTATACAACTTCACTAACTTTACATTTAGATTTACTACAATCAAAAAAATCACTGCAGATATGCTTTGAGATATAATTGATGCCAGGTATGGATCATAGTCTATTGTTAGAAAATAGTACTGCAAACCCCATCTAACAATAGTATAAACAACTTCAGCGATTCCAAGAGAGGTAACTAATTTTATGAGATCATGTTTTAGTTTTACAGTATCTGTACCACCAGATTCAATACGATATTTTTTTCTATTATCAAAATAGTATAACACACCGAAAACTGAAAAGTAAACGGAATAATCTGCAATTGTGGTATATGTTGAGTTTAGATAGTCTTCTTGATCAGATAAAAGTTGGGCAATAGCTGCAGAAATAATTATTGATGTTAAAATTGCGATTATAATATTTTTGTTAAGTTTAAGATAATCTTGTAACACAGTTTTAATTATTTTTTGTTACAATTAAACTAACGTCAGTCCAAAGTAATCTTTAGGAATATTATCAATCCTGCAAGTTCTGCAATTCCTACTCCTAACATATATGGGAAAATTTCATTAGAGAAAATCATCTCCATTGAGAAATAAGCTAGGCCACCAATGACATTATGTAAAAACAACATCACAGTAACAACAATCATACCTAATGGAAGCTGTGCCCGTGTCTTACCATCATATTTACTTCAAGAAAGGTAGAAATGAAAAATGTAATGCCATATTTTTCTCCAACCTTAGTGATCATGTTATTTTTTTCAAGTACCCTAACATGATGTTGAATAGCCTTGTAATCTAGACCCATCTCTTTTGCTAGTTGATTAGTGTTAAGTGGATTCTCCTTTAGTTTTGAGATAATTTTTAATCGATTCAATCCTCCTCGTGAAGCTGCAAATACAAACCAAAGCAGTCTTTTTCGTCAGGATCGTTTGCCATGAGTAATAAAAATTCTTCTAGTTTACTACTAAAAGGTATTTTGTGGTTAAACCATAATGGAAAGTATAAAAAACACAATCAAGCAATTTCTTTGAAATTAAATGATGTTAAACTACGATGCCCCATTGTATAGACCACCTTCAGAATCAAAGTCATTAATTTTTCAAATAACAATAGGTTGTTCATTTAACGAATGTTCTTTTTGTGATATGTATAGATCAAAAGAGTATTCTGAAAGAACATGGGATGAGGTAAAAGCAGAAATTGATATGATGGCAAATTCTTTGCCGGACACAAAAAGAGTATTTCTTGCAGATGGAGATGCATTGAACCTTGATTCAGAATACATGATAAAAATTGTAAAATACATTAAAGAAAAATTTTCTAAGCTTGAAAGAATTTCTTGTTATGCAATGCCAATGAATATTCTAAAGAAAACACCTGAAGAACTAAAGAAGATGAATGAAGCTGGGCTGGATATGTTCTATCTAGGAATTGAAAGTGGTTCCGACATAGTTCTAAAAAAAGTAACAAAGGGAGCTATTGCAAAGACAATCACAAAATCGGTCAACAAGGCAAAAGAAGCAGGTTACATAATGTCATGCATGATAATTTTAGGATTGGGTGGAAGAACATATTCTAAAGAGCATATCAAAGGTACTGCTGAAGTGATTAGTGCATGTTCGCCACAGTATGTGGGGGCTCTGACTTTGTATCTGGAAAAGGGAATAAAGCAAGAATTTCTTGACAAGTTTGAAGAACCATTCATTAGAATTAATGATGATGAATCATTAGAAGAGCTTCATGGTTTGATTAGCCAGATAGAAACCAAAGACGAGATTGTTTTTCGAGCAAATCATGGTTCAAATGCATATACGGTCAAGGGTATTTTCCCACAAGACAAACAAGAAATGTTAGATAGAATAGAATGGATGAAACAACATCCAGAAGTTATGCGTCCAGAGGGACTACGAGGATTCTAAATTAAAGATTATCAATTAAAGGCTTAAGATTTTCTGGTAGTTCTGGTAATTCAGTGTGGCTTTCGTTGTTTTGAAGGTTTTCAGGACCTATGCGTCTAACTCGTTGAGTTCCAATAAGCGTATCAATATTTCTTTGAACATCTTTTTCAGATAAAATATCCTTTAATTTTTCAATGACAATATCTTCATTTTCATATTTTTTGATTGCATACTGAACAATAATCATTTTTTCATTCATTGAATAGTCTGTCATTTGAAAATACTAATTTGTGTAGAGTAAAAAACATTACCTGTTATTCAGAGAGTTTCTTTTCAAGTTCATCAATTTTTGGAATACTTGTAAACTCTAATTTCTCATTGATGACTAATCCTGGAGCAGTAAAAATAGGATATTTTTCTAGATATTCTGGTTTTTCTGTGACGTCAATCAAATCATATTTTACTCCAAGTTTTTCTAACATTTTTTCCAAAACATTGCAGTTTGAGCAACCAGGAGTAGTCAGAACTTGTACTTTCATGACTCTTTAAACTGTTCTGGGTTTTTCTCAAACGCCCATCTACATGAAGCACAGCAAAATCGATATTCTTTTCCATTATGAACAAGTGGTTCACCTTTTTCTCCTACTTCCATTCCACATACAGGATCTTTCATGCGATTACCTCTCTTTTTTTCTTGATCAAATACCAAGCAATAGGAAATGCGATGAGGGATATAAACAAAAGTAATACAAGTTCTTTAGACATTTCAGCTTGACGTTCGTGTTCATGCTCACCCATTTCAAACTCGGATGGAATTGGAGTCATTGAAACAATATTGTTCCATCCAATATGAATAATTGTGCTTTCATACCATTCATGTCCACCAGGAATACCATTGATTATCAAAAATGCACCAATAACAATTAACATCCAACCGGTAAGTTTTTCAATTTTTTCACGATTTAGTGTTATTCCTTTTGTTGCGTTTACTCCAATAATTGCAAGAACTGATAACAAAATTAGAGGGATTGCACGACCCACACCATGTACTGCTCCTAAGCTTGCGCCAATCTCTACACTTCCAGTTCCTGCAACATAGATTAAAAGCCAATAAAACAATGGATTTGGACATCCAACACCAGCATTGCCTAATAGTAATCCCATGAAGAACGATTTTGAATAATCACCACGATTTTGGATGAATTTTGGAGTTCCAGAATATGCTGGTAACTTTAATTCAAATAATTTTAATTGAGACAATCCAAAAACAAACGCTGCAATTCCTGCAATCAAAAACATGAAACCTGAAATATCATCTAAATCAGCTGTTTGTCCAACTGCTCCAATACCAATACCATAAAGTGAAATTGTAATTGTAAGACCTGCGCCAAACAACAGTGCCATTGTCAGGCCTTTCTTACCACCTTTTCCCATGCTAAGTGGAATTATAATGAAAACAAGTGGAAGTGTGCATGGCAGAATTATCATTGATAGTCCTGCAAGATATGAGATGATTAACCAAGAAGGATAAGATAGTTCTTGACCTGCGCCAATTGCAATATCATTTGTTGCAGCAAAAATTCCTCCAACAAAAATTAGCGAAAACATGACAAACGCAACAAAAATCAGGGACTTTTTTGCACCTATTTGAGATGACATGGTAATAGTGATTTTATCAGATATTTAATTAATAATTGAGATTATACGGCTCAATCGGCAATTATTTTACTTTAATTTGAACAATAATGTTAATCATAAAAAGATAGAAAACATACCCAAATAATCCTTGAAAGGGGCATTGGATGAATCTTATTTTGAATATGTGATCGATCTTCTATATTTTCTTTGTAAAAAAAATTAATAAATAGATCTAAGCTTATGCGGTATCCCTTTTATGATAGA
The DNA here is from genome assembly GCA_950073955.1 of uncultured archaeon. Classification (GTDB taxonomy): domain Archaea; phylum Thermoproteota; class Nitrososphaeria; order Nitrososphaerales; family Nitrosopumilaceae; genus Nitrosopumilus. Next base: position 23,779 of record CATMRH010000004.1, read on the forward strand.
ATTGATCGTTAAGGCATACCGCATTTACTGGTATATTCTTATATTGCATAAATAATAACATCATATTATGAGTAAACGTGTTACAATTATGATTGATGAAGATCTTGACAAAAAACTCAGACTTCGTCAAGCAAAAATGATTCAACAAGAACAGACATCATATAGCTATTCCAAAGTGTTGAATGAAACCCTTCGTAAAACTTTGAAATAGTTTTTCAAATATTTTAAAACTTGACTATTTTTGATTCTAAGGTTCTTTAGCTTTTTCTGTTACGTGCATGTATACTGGTTTTAGTACAAAAATGGGCCCACGGGGATTCACCTACCATTTTGGGGATAGAAATGGACGCAGTTAGATGTAAAAAAATGAAATTTAATCCAGTTTTATTATCTTAGAGAGTTTGCAAATTCTTGTAAATGTACAATCTTCTCATCTAAAGAAAGTACTGCAAATTCTTCCATCTGAGATTTGAATTCAGCATGTTTTGCATCTTTTTCCTCATCAGATAGAGTTTCATATTCTTGTTTCATTTCTTTAAAGTGAGTCATGATTAATTCTCTGTCTTCATCAGAAATTGAAGCAAATGCTTCCTTCATCTCCTTGAATTGAGCCATCTTTGCTTCTCGCTCTTCTGGAGTCAGATCAGCATAGTGTGATTTGTATTTAGACCATTTTTCTTTGTATTCTGCAATCATTGCTTTCCGTGCTTCCTCATCTAGTGAGCAGTATTCGTTCATTTTGGATACCATCTCGTCAGACTTGTTGTGCTTTGCAATAACTTCGGCTTGTTCTTCTAGTGACATGTTACAATATGCGTTAATCTTTTCAATCATATCGCCATGTTTTTTGTCACCCATCTCTGCCATTACATAGGGAGTTGCAAAGACAAACATAATCGCAAAGACTGCTGCAAATACTGGAATCATAAATTTGATTTTTCTATTCATTGTACAAAA
>CATMRH010000005.1 GCA_950073955.1 uncultured archaeon
GCTAAAATTATAGCCTTCACAGTCTAACGGTAGGATTTTTGTTTTCTTGTTCTTGCACCTGGTCCACCAAATTTCTTTGGTTCTTTTCGTCTGGCATCTCCGCTTATTAGATATTTATCAAATTCTGTGATTCGTTTTCTAAGATCTTCCCTAGTAGATTTTGGAAATGGATGTACTTTTGGTTCTTTTTTAGATTTTGTCCATCCTGTAAGCGCTCTTGATATTCCAGTTGCAATAGCACTGGCTTGCCCCATAAAACCTCCTCCACTCACTCTAACAGAAATATCTATTTTCTCTCTCAAATCACCTGTGATTTCTAATGGTGCCAAAATTACTTCACGAGCAGTTTCTTGTGGAATCATTTCAACTGGAACATTATTGATTCTAACTTTACCTTGTCCTTTTGTAATATAGACATGTGCACTGGCTGTTTTTCTAGTTGCAAAATAAATTTCAGTTTTTGGAGTTGTCATTCAGTCCATCCTATTACTCTGCATAATTCTGCCATAGTAGTATAATTTGATGCAGATTTTTTAATTTTTGCTTTTTCAAATTGAATTTTTTTAAATGATTTTAATTCTTTTGGAGAACCAATGTAAGTTCTAAGTCTTTGATGTGATTCTTTACCTGATGGTTTTCTATCATATGGTAACATTCCACGAATCATTTTTGCCATGATTGTATCGGGTCTTCTGTAATGGACCGGTCCGTGTTTTGGATTAATAATACTGTTAATTTCCAAAAATTCTCTATATTCTTTGATTTGATTACTTTTTGTTCCACTCATCATAATTTTGTCACAATTTACAACTGAAACTCTGTTTCCTTTGATTAGTAACTTTGCTACATTTGATGATAATCTTCCAGCAATGTGATTTGTTGCATCAACTACAATTGGCCTATCTGTTCTAACAACTATTTCTTGGCTAGCCAAGTAGCATTACTCCTTTCCCAGTAGGATTCTGCTCAATAAGATCTGAAAAACTAATAATCTTTCCACCACTACCAATGATTTTATTTGCAGCAGAATTTGAAATTGAAAATGAACACAATGTAATTTTGTGAGGAACGTTACCTGTTCCAAGAACTTTTCCTGGACAGACTACTGTATCGTTTTCTTTTGTTAGCTGACCAATCCTCTTCAAGTTGATATCTCTTCTTGCGATGGATGGCTTTAATGCATATTTTGCCAATTTTGCCCAAATTTGAGCATCATTTTTGATTGATGCCTTCTTTAGATCTTTGGCCATACGTATAACCACTTGATTAGTCATGTGAATAATGCGGTTTAAAACCCAAATATAATGTGTATGCTTAATTATTCTTCGATTTGATTAATCATATCTTTGAATTCTACTAATCTATTACTTACTTCATCAACACCTGCAAGAATAATTTGCTCTGGTCTGAGAGCACCTGTTGATTCTACAGTGAGTATGCTTTCATCTTTTTTGTCTGTCTCAATAAGAGTTGAAATATTTGCTGAGTTCCATTTAGCATGATCTGTTCCGCGTCCAAGTCTTGCGTAACATTCAATTTTAACCCGTTGACCTGGAGCTAGTTGAACAATTGAAATTTTATCTGAAATTGGTTTTATCGAATCATCTTCAGAGGATAACTCGTTTGAAAAGACAGTTCTTGTCACATCTGATTCTCCTGTATCTAAAACTAGCATGACTTTGCAGTTTGAACAACCAGATTCACTGTTACAATCACATTTGGATGGTTCATTGAATCTGGACAAGTCAGTTGTTATTGGAATTAGCCCTAATCTATGTGCCAAACCTTCATCTGGTAGTACAGAAGAATTTTCTATAATGTCTACTGTATTAATTGCAAAAACTGGAACGCCATTTAGACAGATACGTCTAAGTGCATTTGCGTATTTAATGGGAACCCCTTTTAGCTTTACAGATATTTTTTGACTATCTTTACTAATTACTTCTAGAGATGACAAATCTTGAACAAAATCTTCAAAGTCCACATAAATATCTAGCTAGTTTTACGTATAGATAAATACCAAATTATCATACATGTTTTAGAAATGGTTGATGTTACAGTGGTAAGATATTCCTTTGAGGGTGAAAAATTTGAGATTTTAGTAAAGCCTGACCCCGCATTGGATTACAAACTAGGCAAGAAAAAGGATGTATCTGCAGTTTTAGTTTCAGATGAAATTTACACTGATTCAGGAAAAGGCACAAAGCCTGGAAATGAAAAATTACTCAAGGCTTTCAAAACTGAAGATCAGGCTGAAATTGCTCAGATAATTCTTCAGAAAGGTGTTCTGAATCTCACAACTGACCAAAGACGAAAAATGATTGATGAAAAGAAAAAACAGATTGTTCAATTTATTGTAAAGACTTACGTGGATCCTAAAAGTCACTTACCTCATCCGCCAATAAGGGTTGAGCAAGCCATGAAAGATGCCCGAGTTTCAGTTGATCCTCAAAAAAGCGTAGACGAACAAATGCAAGACATTGTTGAAAAATTACGTTCAATCATTGCTCTAAAATCTGAAAATCTACAATTAGAAATTATAGTTCCTGCACAATACGCATCTCAATCATACGCTGTTCTCAAATCCGTAGGTTCTCTAAAAAATGAAGAATGGCAAAATAATGGTTCTTTAAAAGCAATACTAGAAATACCTGCCGCAGCAAGGCCAAACGTGATTGATAAATTGGGTTCTATAACCAAAGGTTCTGCTTCAGTTGAGGTAATTAAGTAATGGAAAATAAAAGAAAATATGTTATTCCAGGTGATCTGGTAACTACAGGACCTTTTAGACCTGAACAAAATGTTATACTTGAAGGAAAAAAAATAATTTCCACATCAATAGGAATTTCTGAAATTTATGATGACTCTGTTAGAGTAATTCCCTTAACTGGAAAATATATTCCAAAAATTGATGACTTAGTCATTGGCAAAGTCCTTTCTCATACGTCACTGTCATGGGAATTAGATATCAATTCTTGTTATGTTGGATTCTTACCGGCACAGGATGTCTTTGGACGAGACTTTTCTGCTCATGCTGATGAACTTTCTTCAAAACTAAAAACAGGAGATCTTGTTGCTGCCAGAATTGCTAATTTTGATAGAACACGAGATCCACTGATAACAATTTCTGATAGAGATTTAGGTAAAATAGACTCTGGATCATTGGTAAAAATCTCTCCAAGTAAGGTTCCACGCCTAATTGGAAAGAGAGGTAGCATGATTCAGATGATAGAACAGGCAACTAATGCTGCAGTAACAATTGGACAAAACGGTTGGGTAGTGATTTCATGTGAATCTCCTGAGGGATTATTAAAGGCTAAAAAAGCAATTCAAATGGTGGATGAGAAAGCACACATTGCGAATTTGACTGATCAAGTAAAAGAAATGTTAGAATCTAAAGGTGAATCATAATGGGTGGAAGAGAAGCAACAATGGTCCTGTTGGACGAAAATGGAATTCGTTGTGACGGAAGAAAAATAGACGAAACAAGAAAAATTACGATTAAAGCTGGTGTATTAAAAAATGCAGATGGCTCAGCTTACATTGAATTTGGTGATAACAAAATACTAGTTGGTATATTTGGTCCAAGAGATGTTCATCCAAAACACATGTCTGATACTGATACAGGAATTTTACGAGTTAGATATCACATGGAGCCATTCTCTGTTACTGAAAGAAAAAGACCAGCACCTTCAAGAAGAGAAATTGAAATTTCCAAAGTAATCAAAGAGGCACTAGAGCCTGCAGTTATGTTAGAAAAATTTCCAAGAACAGCAGTTGATGTATTTATCGAAGTCTTGCAAGCAGATGGCGGTACTAGATGTGCTGCCCTTGCTGCAGCTTCTGTAGCATTAGCAGATGCTGGAATCCCAATGAGGGACATGGTTGCAGCATGTGCTTCAGGTAAAGTAGCAGACACTATAGTTCTTGATGTTAACAATGAAGAAGACCAAGCAGGTCAAGCCGACATGCCAGTTGGTTACATGCCCAATCTTGAAAAAATTACGTTATTACAATTAGATGGAGTTCTAACTCCTGAGGAATACAAAAAATGTGTAGACGTTGGAGTCAACGGCTGTAAACTTGTTTATGAAATACAAAAGAAAGCACTCACTGACAAATACTTTGGAAATGGAAAAGATTAGAAATGGCATCAAAATCTGTTATTGACGAATTAAAAAAAACACAAATCCTTGAATTACTGGAACAGGGAAAAAGAGTGGATGGACGAGCACTAGATGAACCACGAGAATTATCCATTGAAATTAATGCAATTCCTAAAGCAAACGGTTCGGCAAAAGTGCGACTTGGTGATACCGAAGTTTTATGTGGAGTAAAAATCCAACCAGACAAACCTTTCCCAGATATGGGTGACAAAGGTATTTTCATGTGTACTGCTGAACTATTGCCATTTTCACATCCTACTGTTGAAACTGGACCACCACGAGATGATGTAATTGAATTAGCAAGAGTTGTTGATAGAGGAATTAGAGAAAGTAATATGGTTGATGTATCACAATTAGTTATTGAAAAAGACAAGTCAGTAGTTGGCGTATTTGCCGATATTGTAGTTATTGATTATGATGGAAATCTCTTTGATGCATGTTCGTATGCTGCAACTGCTGCATTACTTACATCTACAACTCCAAAATGGACTATGGTCGATGATAAAATAACACTTGTTGATGGCGAAGAATCTCCATTACCAACCACAACAATTCCTGTATCTATAACTATGGGCAAGATTGGAAATTACATTATTGTTGATCCAAATGGAGATGAATGGGATAGCATGGATGCTAGAATTACAATTACTACTAATTCTGATGGAAACATTTGTGCTTTGCAAAAAGGTGGAAGTGATGGATTTACACAAGAAGAAATTGTACAGTGTGGAGAAATTTCTGTCAGAGTAGGTGCAAAAATCAGAGAAAAATTAAAAGAAGCTCAACAGGGAAGTCAATAAAATGGCAAAAGCAAAAAAATCTCTTAAAGGATTAGGTGCAAGATATGGAATTAAGCTTAGGAAGCAGTATACAAAAATCCATTTTCAATTAAAAGAAAAGAGAGCCTGTCCTGAATGTGGCTCAAAGACATTTAGTAGAGATGCAGTGGGAATTTGGTCTTGTAAAAAATGTAGCTATAAAGTAGCTGGAACTGCATATGACATTAAACTTTAGTGCCATAATTACAGTTGATGCAAAAGACAAAACAAAGGCAATTTATGATTCTGTAAATACTGACAACGAATTTTATCCAGAAAATCCTGTAAAGACTGAGATTAAATTCAATGAAAAGATAAGTATTTCAGTTGAATCTGAACATTTACCTCACTTGAGAGCAAATCTTAACTCTACACTTAGACTAATCCAAGTCAGTTATGATTCAATTGAATCGGTAAAGATATAATGAAATAAAATTTTTGATTAATTATGTCATCACCACAAATGCCTCCTTGGCTTCAAGAACAACTAATGAAATTACAACAATCTCAACAAAATCTCCAATCTATCATGACTCAGAAACAACATCTTGAAATGGAAAAAGCAGAAACAGTAAAAGCTCTTGAGGAATTAAATAAAGTCGCAGATGGTGATGCGGTATTCAAACATGCTGGTACTGTCTTGATAAAATCAACAAAAAAAGAATTGATTGATGAATTAGAAGAAAAACAAGAGATGGCAAAAACACGTGTGACCGTTCTTGAAAAGCAAGAAACTCGTATCAAAGAATCACTCAAGGAACAAGAAGCAAAAATTACTGAAATGATGAAAGCTGGTTCTACAAATTCTCCACCAGCAGAAAATAATCCTAGAAAATAATCTCTAACACCGATTTCAAATAAGATATTAACAAATCCTTGCAAACAGTATGCGTGAAATTACAAAACCTTCGAATAATTGTAGACGAAAGAGAGCGTAAAAGTGGAATTCCAGAACTTCTAAAGTCCGTTGGCTTGAATGTTGAGATGAAGACACTTCCAATAGGTGATTATATTGTTGCGCCAGAAACCGTTGTAGAGAGAAAGAGCATTCGTGATCTAGTGTCATCTGTTTTTGATGGAAGACTCTTTGATCAGTGTTCCAGACTCAAAGAACATTTTCAACATCCTATTGTACTGATAGAGGGAAATGTTGATGAAATTGAAGAAATCACTGAGAATCCACTGATATTCTATGGGGCTATCTCTACTGTTGTTCTTGATTTTAAAATTCCAGTGATTCCTACTCCTAATGCAATTCATACAGCTAAATTACTTGTGTCGTTGTGTTCAAGAAAAGATGCTCCAAAGGGTCCTTATCTAAAGAAAATCAAAAAATCTTCTGATTTACAAAAGCAACAACTTTCAGTTCTTTGCAGTTTGCCAGGAATAGGAGAGAAATTTGCAGTTAGAATGCTTGAGAAATTTGGAACTCCCTTCAAAGTTTTTACTGCAACTGCCACTGATCTGGCAAAAGTTGAAGGATTAGGTGAAGCGCGAGCAAAGAAAATCAGAAAAATGTTAGAATCTAAAAGTAAATTCCTCAAAAAGTCTAACCAAAAAACTTTACATGATACATAACAGTTCATTTGTTGAATGGTACGGAAAGTGATTAGCCCTTGAGTAATTTTCTTTTTAATGGAGTTCCACATATTGGACACTCTATTTTATTAGTATGATTAGTTCTACATGCTGGACAATAGTGAACCCATTTTCCCACATCTTTTATTCCTTGAGTCATAATTGGCGATATTTTCAAACCTAGATTCTTTGCTACATTTGATATTGCAAAATCATCACTAATTATTTCACCATTCATTTCAATGCATAGTGCAATGATTGAAATGTCTTGTTTTGATAACTGTGGAAAATCTCCAGTATCCTTTGCTGCCTTTATTGCAGCCGCTGTTGATTCTTTGTCTGGCTCTCTAATTTTCAGTTTTTTAGTTTCAAGCAAAGTTCCAAGAGCATCATGATTTTTCTTTATGTGTTTGATTTCATCATAAGCAAGAGATGTGGTGTAATAATCATTAGATGATCTAAATGGAACTCCTGCATAAAATGCACTGGCATCTAAAATTCTAAAATCCAAGTTTACTCATTTGTCTCAGTCCTCGTTTTTTTAATCTTACAAAGACCGCTGCTTTTTTGTATTTCTTGATAATTATTGGTTCTCCATACCCTGCAGCTTTGACCACCTGCGCATCCATCACAATGTTGCAGTCATGAGAACATGTAATCTCAATCTTTTCATCTGGTACTACAATTGATGCTAATCTGTATACTGGTGCAACAGGAGTGATAATTAAAACACCCAAACTTTCATGCAAAATTGGTCCTCCTAATGAAAACGAGTGACCCGTAGATCCACTGGGAGTTGCAATAATTACTCCATCCATTTTTTGTTTTACGATATCATTTTGAAATTTTATTTTAATTTCTGCAGTTTTAGTCAAGTTTGTTCTACCAATGTAGATCTCATTTAATGCTGGTGGAAATTCTTTTCCACCACAAGACGCAACTACTCTTATTCTTTTGTCTAAGAAGAATTTATTTTTTAAAATTTGATTTATTGTTTCATCAAATTCTTCAATTGTTATCTCTGATAAAATTCCTCTATTTCCGCCTACGTTGATTGTTAGAATTGGTGTTTCATTCATCAGGTTTCTAAAAACTCTAAGAGTTGTTCCATCTCCGCCAAGAGTGATAACAAGGTCTAGTTTCACCTTTTTTAATTCCTCTAACGTATCAATTTTTTTTGCTCCCTTTACTTCAATTGGTGAAATTGTATAGACTGTAGATTTTTTTGCCAAAAGTTTTTTTACAACATTTTTTCCAGCTTGTTCTGATTCTTTCGAACCCACTTTACTAATCACTGCAACTTTTTGAAGTTTCAAGCAGTTCTTCTGAATTCTGTTAACATAAAAATGATATTTTTTACGTATTGTAAAAACAATTAAGTATGAAAACATATCCGTACAAATTATGAGTTACGCACATCCAGAAGTTTTAGTAGATACTGAATGGGTATCAAAAAATCCACCTAATGATAATATGAAATTAGTGGAAGTTGATTATGATCCAGTAAATGGATATCAAAAAGGTCACATCAATGGTGCCAGTCTAATCTGGTGGAAACGTGACATTAACGATCCAGTTACAAGAGATATCATTAACAAAAAACAATTTGAAGCATTAATGTCAAAAAATGGAATTACTCCAGACACTGAAGTAATTCTTTATGGTGACTTTAACAATTGGTTTGCGGCATTTGTTTTCTGGGTTTTCAAATACTATGGACATGAAAATCTAAAGATTATGAATGGTGGAAGAAAAAAATGGGAATTAGAAAACAAAGATTACACAACTGATGAACCACAAATGACACAAACAACATACAATGCACAACCTCCAGATGAAGGATTACGTGCTTATCTATTCGATGTTAGTAGAATATTGGGAAGAGAAGACTCTGTTATGGTTGATGTAAGATCACCTGCTGAATTTTCTGGCGAAATTACTGCTCCTCCAGAATATCCAATGGAACATGCACAAAGAGGTGGACATATTCCTGGCGCAAATAATATTCCATGGGCAACTGCAGTTAATGATGCTGATGGAACATTCAAAGCAGTTGAAGAATTAAAACAAAATTATGAATCAAAAGGTGTGACTCCAGACAAAGATGTAATATGTTATTGTAGAATTGGAGAAAGATCATCACATAGTTGGTTTGTTCTGAAATATCTGCTAGGATACCCAATGGTTCGGAACTATGATGGTTCTTGGACTGAATGGGGCAACATGATAGGAAATCCTGTGGAAAAATAAATTGCTTCTAGACCTTCCTGTTCTAAAGAAAGGGTCTTTTTATTTTATCAAAGACGGTAACACCGATTTTATCATGGAAGATAAAACCAAAAGAGGTCTTACTGTAAAAGAGACATCTATAGATGAAAAACTAAACGTCAAGGCTGATAAGGGAATGATTCATGATATGGATGGCATTGGACATTGGGTTCCTATAAGATGGTATTTTTCCAAGAATTCTTATGATTTGTCACAGGTAATGACACACGCCGAAGCAATGGAAAAAAAATACGCCGAACTTAGAGAACTTACTTGTCCTGAAGATAATGACTGATAACCTTTTTAACTAAATTAGAGGTACCAAAATTAAATGTCATTACTATTAAAAGATCGAGTATGGTCAATGGAAGCTCCAACTGCAAAACGTGGTGTTTATCCACTACATGGATACAAAATTGGACTTTACAGACTACCAGTTAAACTCGAAGATCTAGCAGAAATAAAATCAATTCATGATGGACTCAAGAAGGCATTTGAAATGGATATGTATGCTGATAGAATTTATGCAACATATCGCTGGCAAGAACAAAACAAGAAAGATTCTGATGCAAAAGGATACGAGGAAGTTGAGTTATCTATTACAGTTGAAATTGTTACTGGCGAAGTAGTTGATATTATTTATCAAATTTTTCCAATTGAAAAATTTGGTGATCCAAATTGGGTTCAAGATTACAGAAAGAAAGCTGACCATTTTGCAAAAATGGTAATTGATACTATTTTACGTAACACTATCTTGGCTGACAAGATGATTTCTTACTATGTAAAAACTGAAAAGATCTCTGAGATTGCTGCTATTCAAAAACTTGAAGAACTTACTCCTTTGGCAAAAATTGTCCTTGGTGCAAAAGCCAAAGCCGTTGAAGTAGTAGAAGAAGGTGAAGAAGATGAAGGAGAAATTGAAATTCCAGATGGTGCTAAACCTGGCCCAATTGATGTGGAATATAAATCAAAAATGAAATTGTCTGCAGGATATGACGCAGCTGGATATACTATCAAAACTTGGGGACGAAGAGGCACAAGCAATGGAATTATGGGTGTTTGGGGAGAATTTGTTTCAGTAGATTATGATATCTGTATTGCAGACGGTGGATGTATTGAAGCATGCCCCGTAGATGTTTATGAGTGGTTTGACACTCCAGGAAACCCAGCATCAGACAAAAAACCATTGATGTCAAAAGAACCCGATTGTATTTTTTGTCTTGCTTGTGAAGGTGTTTGCCCACCACAAGCAATCAAGATCTATGAGATAAAATAGTTTCAATTCCTTGCAAGTATAAATAGCGAATAACAATTCTGAGAAATTAGGGATATGGCAATCAATCCTTTCACTATGTTTATTTTTGATTTATTTATTATATCAGCTATCATAATTATTGCATATACTTGCAATTTTTACTATCTGGCATTTCTTTCTCGAAAAAGAAAAGATGTTTTACCCACTATTGATTTAGGAACCCCCTCAATTACAATTCAACTTCCAATATACAACGAAAAATATGTTGCAAAGAGACTTGTAGATGCAGTATGTAACATGGATTATCCAAAAGAGAAAATGAGTATTATGGTGTTAGATGATTCTGATGATGAAACTGTTGAATTAGTTAAAAATGTGGTTAATGATTACAAGGAACAAGGATTCCTAATTGAACATGTAAGACGCGGAACCAGAGATGGATACAAAGCAGGCGCTCTAAAACACGCTATGCAGACAACAGATTCCGAATTTGTTGCCATATTTGATGCTGACTTTATTCCTCCAACATGGTTTCTCAAACGAGCAATTCCTCACTTTTCAAAATCAAATATTGGCCTTATTCAATGCCGTTGGGGGCATGTAAATGAAAATTACTCTACAATTACTCAAGCACAAGCACTTGCTCTCGACTTCCATTTTCTTATCGAACAAAAAGCAAAAAGCAATTCTCATCTATTCATGAATTTTAATGGCACTGCTGGAATTTGGAAACGTGAATGTATTGAAGATGCTGGGGGTTGGCATACTGCTACACTAGTTGAAGACCTTGATCTTAGTTACAGAGCACAAATGAAAGGATGGAAATGTGTGTTCTTGCCTGATATTGTAGTTGATGCAGAACTTCCTGCTCAGATGAATGCAGCTAAAAGACAACAATTCCGTTGGGCAAAAGGCTCTATTCAATGTGCAGTAAAACTACTTTTTGATATTACCGTTAAACGAAAAGTTGCAGTTGAAGCAAAGATTCAAGCATTCATCCAACTGACTCGCCATATTGTTTTTCCGTTAATGCTGATACAGTTTTTGGCATTGCCAATTTTGTTAGCAGGGCAAGTTAATCTTTATGTGATTAGTTTTCTTCCTGTCATAACAATTGCAGTATATCTTGTAATGGGGCCAGGTGCATACCTCGTGATTATGCAGGGTATGTATCACAAGTCATGGAAGTCAAAAGCAAAGATACTGCCAGCATTGTTAGTCTACAATGCTGGACTATCCGTAAACAACACTGTTGCAGTCTTTGATGCAGTACTTGGGAAGAAAAATGAATTTCTTAGAACTCCAAAATATGGAATCATAACAAAAGATGATGATTGGCGAGACAAGGCATACAATCTACCTTTTTCGCAGACTACTCTCTTGGAGATATTTTTTGGAGTATATGGAATAATGGCAATCTTTATTTCAATATTTTCAAACAATCCTATATTTGTACCAATTATTGGATTGCAAACTGTTGGATTTTTTTACATTGCCTACATGAGCCTGTCTCATACGCGATTTCAAAGAAATAAATCAAGTGATAATCATGTCATGACCAAGAACGAGAAAATGGCAAAAATTATTTACAAACTTTCCATGATTGGAATTATTGGAATTATTGTTTTTGGAGGATTTATGGCAATCACTGGCTACAACACCGACATTTATCCTCTTGATAGGATGAGGGGACATCTTGATGGAATTATTGGTTCGTCTGATCCTGCCGCAATTCGTGCCCATTTGGTGGCAATTCAAGAAGATTTGAATATTGTTATGGAAAATCCAAATCTGCTAGAAACAACAAATACAAATGGTGAAGTTATCTCCAAAAATCCGGTTTGGGTGTTTCCTACAGACTCTACAAACTTCATTAGAATACAAAATGATGTGAACTTTATGCTTACAGGTGTTGAGAAAATCTCAGCTGTTCCAAAGGATAGCTCTGCATATCATACAGGAATGATGGATGTTAGTGATAGGGCCTTACAGTTGAGGATCAACATTATGGATGCAACTCCATACATGTATGTTAGTGCTCCAAACGTACTGTATAGTGTAATTTGGGTTGTTGCAATCTTGGCTATCTTTACTGCATTAAAAAGAAAGAAAGAACAACTCAAAGAAGCTGATGAACTAGGAGTTTAAGAAATATTCAGATCATTTCTAATTTCATCTACTGCTCTAATTCCATAAATATCTCTTACTTGCTGAATTCTTACTGCCTCTTTAAACATGTCTCTTCCAATTGCATTTGTTAAAATTGAATACACATCACTAAATCGAATCTCCCACTTGTCTGCACAATCAAAAATTTTACTTATTGCCCATTGTCTTACTTCATAAGGTAGTGGAATCTTTTCACCTAATTCTATTGAAATTCTATCAAACAGATTAACAATATTTGCAGTCTGAGACGCCATCTTTTCAAGATCTTTTGCATTTCCATACTTTGATTCTGCATTCATTCTGATACCTGATTGATATTCTGAAAGCTTTAACAATGCCATCATCTCTTGTGATGAATCACTTGATGCCTTACTTGTAACATTTTTGACTGTTTGTATCTCTTCAAATAATTTTTCAGATTTTTTATGAAATTCTGCAGTGGATGCATCCTGTCTTTTTACAATGTCTGAAACCGAAGCCATTTTTTGTTCAATACTATTTATTTTACCTTCAAGTTCTTTGATAGACTCTAGGCTCAAGTCCTCTACAGAATTTGCCTTTATTGCTATCGTGCCAAACTGTTGTTTGAGCCCATCAATTACGCCTCCCAACGAATCAATTTTTGAGGCTTTAGAAGAAATTGCATCAATTGTGATCTTAATTGCCTCTAATTCAGCATTAATATTTGAAGTAAATGATGTTCCTTCAACAATTTTCCCAAGTTCTTGTTTGAGGCTTTCAATAATTTTAGTTCCTGTCTCTAATCCTCCAGTTTTTCCTGAAATCTCTTCTATACTATTTTTTAGTTTACCTATTTCAGAACTAATTTCTGAAAAAGAGTCAGCTTTTCCAGAAACCTTCCTGAGTTCATCTCTAACATCATCAATCCTCTGAGCAATTTTGATAATCATTTGAGAATTATTTTTAATTGAATCCACACTATCTCTTACTTGTTGAGATACTGACTTTGATGATTTTTGAAAATCAGAAATTCTGTTTATCTCTTCTTGCAATTTAGCAGTTTGGTCATTGATCTTATTGACTAAATTAGATTGTGTTCTTACTTGACTTAATCCAGAGTATAGTTTTTGTGTGTCCGCTTCTATAATGTTAATTTGTTTTGATTGTTTTTGGATGTGTTCTAATGTAGTTGTTAATGTATCTATCATTCCTTTCATTGATACTAGGACCTTTTGATTTTCACCAAAAATTTTTGACATGACTTTGATCTCTTTTTGCAAAGCCTTGTTAGAATTAGAAAATGATGCAACATTCTTGAGTAACACTGATGGACTTGGCTCCCTTTTCGTAATTTTTCTTGTTTGGCTTACTGCTTTAGTTGTTTTCTTCTTTGCAGTCCTTTTAGCCATATAGATTAAATTAAAAATTTGATGATAAAAAAGTTAGCTCTAAAATAAAAAATGTAAAGAGTTACTTGTTTACAACTTGTGGCTCATGAAGTAATTCATGAAAGGTCTTTTCAGCCAAACCATTCGCTGTATCAATAAACCCTCTTGTGCAATATTCACATTGAATCATATAGTACGGTACTATACCGTACTATTAATAATCGGGTAATTACAACGTAACCAATTATGCAGTCAGATACCCCAGGTCATATCTCTACATTTTATTCAGATGACCTAATCATCACTCTGCATTTGATAATGAATAACTTGGAATAAAGAGGTTAAAAATAACCATCGAGCCTGTTTTCAATTATTTACTATTCTACTAATTTAATTTCTAAATTTTTAATGTGTGATCATTTTTAAACAAATTTGTTTAAAAATAATATTATGCAAAATATTCTACTTCAATTAGATACAAGTGAAATTCAAAACACTATTGACACTACTGTTACTACTTTAATTGAACAGATAACTCCCGAGCTTCCTCACACTAGTTTTATCACTGATTTAGCTTTTATCATGATTATTGGTGCTATAGTTACACTTGCATTTTTTAAAATAAAACAACCCTTGATCATTGGTTATCTATTTGCAGGAATGTTGATTGGTCCTCTCTCTCCATTTTGGTCATGGGTTTTACCTGAAGGAGGTCCTACTTCTGCTTTAGGCGGTGTAGGAATTTTATCTGATATTGAGGCATTGAATCTTTTTGCTGAAATTGGTGTCATCTTACTTCTTTTTGTAATCGGTATTGAATTTCCATATTCAAAAATCAAAAGTATTGGTCGTAAGGCAATTGGAATTGGAAATATAGGATTATTCTTGACAATGGGTGTCATATTTTACGTGTCTACTTTGCTTGGACTACAATTCATGGATGCATTATTTATTTCAGCAGCATTATCAATATCAAGTACTGCAATTATTGTTAAGATTTTTGAGGATACAGGACAAATCAAAAAAGAATCTTCTTTACTTGTCCTAGGTATTTTAATTGTTGAAGATGTAATTGCAGTCATTCTGATTTCTTCATTACAATCTATTGCCTTAGTTGGAACTGTATCCATAGAATCTATTATCGCAGTAGTTGCCGTTGCAATTGCTCTTATTGTTGGAACATTTACTGTTGGAACCCGTGTAATCCCTCCACTAATTGATAGAGTTGCAGCTACAGAACATCGTGAAATTTTACTACTTAGTGTTCTTGGTCTCTGTTTTGGATATGCCTTATTTGCAAACATTGTAGGATTATCTGTAGCAATTGGAGCATTTTTGGCAGGTGTGCTTGTTGCTGAATCCAAATCAGCCGAAGTCTCAAAACTTCTTTCAAGTCCAATTAAAGACATGTTTGTAGCCATATTCTTTATCTCGGTTGGCGCACTGATGGATGTTTCCCAGCTTGAAAATTACATTGTTATAGCTATTGTTTTGATTGCGGTTTCTATTGGCATGAAATTTGGAGGTAATATGCTTGGAAATATCATATTTAGACAAAAACGTGGAAAGGCACTTCGTTCTGCATTTTCCTTAGCTGCTCCAAGAGGCGAATTCTCAATTGTAATTGTAAAGGTTGGGGCAGATATGGGTGCAGTTAGTGCCTTCTTGTTCCCTTTGATAGGTATGATTTCTATAATTACCGCAATTATTACACCCTTTTTGATGAAAGCTGGTGATAAAATAATTCCTGCAATAGAAAAGAAAGAAGATGACTGATGAGCTAAAGAGACTGTTAGATCAAGTCCATGATGGAATCACCACTTTTGATTTTGATGGTAAAAAAACCCCCTGTATTGTAATTGAAGAGAAAAAATACGATGAGATGCTCTCAAAAGTTGCTGGACAATCTTTATCGATTAATACTGATCTAAATATTCTTCAAGATGGATTAGGAAATGTTTTTGTTGAAATTACTTTAACATTTTCAAAAGGAAATGTTGTTGAAAAATTTTTAGTTAATGCAAAATATGATCTTTCATTTTTTGAATCTCTTGCAAAAACTTCTATGCTGGCACTCTCTTCCCCACACTCTTATTATGGAAAAGATAATGTGTTTATGATTCAATTACCTCGTCCAGAAAAAGCTCATGATGCACTGGAAATTATTCAGAATGGGTTAGCAAAGAAATCAAAGATAGATGGTGCAGTTACCGGGATTTGAACCCGGGTCACTAACTTGGCAAGCTAGAATATTAACCAAACTGTACTATAACTGCAACAATCCTAGAGGCTAAATTTGGATATTAAACTGTTTTTAACTATTTCAAACAAGATACATTATGGATAAAATTCTTCTAAATAAGATGGAGCAAAAAATTCAAGATACAATTTCAAACAAGGATGAAATCAAACAATTAATTCAATTTCTTTCAAACATTGATGATTCAAAATCATTTGCTTTAGGTATTGTAGTGGGTAGAATTTACAACTCCTTTTTCTATCAATCTAAAAGAATTCTTAATCGAGAACCTACTAAAGAAGAATTTGAAGAATTTTTAGAACTTCTCAGAACTAAGAAATCTGATTTAGAAAATTTATGGTGAAGGCTTATTCCATTCTACCACTGTGATTGTTGGTGTGCCTGGTAATTTAACACATGATCCTTTGAGTGCTTTTTTTGCTGCCGCTAAATGATCATCACCATTAACGAATAGTTCCATTATGCATTGACCTTGTTTTACTCTTGCACCTAAACTTGTAGCTTTACCCCATGATCTTCTCATTCCTTCTGAAATTCTGTCTGCACCTGCAGTTGCAATCTGTTTGTTTTCTCTTAGAAGGATGTGTGGATAAATTCTAAGTCTAGAATAATAACCTGTTTCACCAGTTGTCTTTTCTAATGTTTTATTTGCTGCCAATCTAGTTGATTCAATTGCCATGTGTCTAATCTGAAGTTTTTCATTGAGACTTAATTGAACACGATATTGGTATGTTGCTCTTTTACCACCTTGAAATTTTGCAATTTTTATCTGTGGTTTACCTTTAATGTACTCCTTTCTGGTAAAAGCTTGTCCTCTTCCTCTTCTGTAATTAGCACCATGCATGATAATCTGAAACCAGAATGCCCATATTTTAACGGTTAAACAGCATTTGTTCGTACTATCTAATGCTTATATGGAAATCCTTTGGCTTTCTCTTCATCATGGAAGAAACTCCTTTAGTTAAAGGCGATATAATTTCAGGCCAAACTTGCATCTCTAATAAGAACATGATTCATGAACTAGAACAAAAGGGATATGGCGAAATCGAAAAAGAAAAATTATTTCTAAAACAATTTGAGACTCTCTATTTGTTATACGCAAAAAGACTAATTCTAAAGAAGGGCAATAAGCAAATTGATTTTAATTCTTTCATGAGTCTTTCTCAAAAAACAAATCCTGAAATTCTAACCAAATTTTTGATATATCGTGATCTTCGAAACCGAGGTTATGTTGTAAAGGACGGTTTTGGGTTTGGTTCTGACTTTAGAGTTTATGAAAGAGGAGACTTTGGTGAAAAGGGAGCAAAATTTCTAATCTTCGGTCTTAATGAGGGACAAAAAGAAAAGATGGGTAATCTGCAGAAAAAGATTGAAGAGATTACTCAGATGGGAAAAGAACCAATTATTGCAGTCATTGAACGCCGAGGCGAGATTATCTACTATAAAATCAATATAATGAATTTCAATGAAAACAAAGCTAGATTGGAAGAGTCATTTCAGCTTTAATCTTGAAATATCCACTCAGATGAATATTTTAAAAGATTATTTTTTATTGCATACATAAAATCATAAACTTGTACGTATTTTGTCTTGTTTTCCCACAGATCCTCAAAATCTTTCACCTTTCTTTCAACCCTTGATTTGTCATTCCATGACGTAAACACATCTACGGATTCAAAATCTGTTGTTTGAGTAGAAAATGATTCACTAGAAGTACCAGTAAATGCAACAATTTGATCATGCTCATCCCTAAATATTCCGATTCTTTCTGAGAATGAATTTGCAACTTGTTCTGAATTTGGGATTGCAATCTTTAGTTCAATTTGACCACTGTCAAAAAATTCTGCAATTTTCTCAATTTTGGTATTTTTGATTTGTTTTCCTTCAAACGATTTCGTGTATTTTTCATCAAAGATTTTTGTAAATATATTAAGATCTGTTGCTCTAAATCTGTGGCCTGTAACAATTCTTAATTTTGCCTTACCTATAACAAAATTATCAAATGCCATAGATATTGTGGCTAACGTCTGAATCGACAAAAAGTCAACGCACCTATCATATTCAACACAATTACTTAGGCAAGGAAAGAAAAATTCTGATGCAATGTCGTTTCTGTCTGAACGATATTCTTCTTGGAGTTCAATTTCTCTTAGACTCAATAATAATGAGCCTTGATTTTGTTATTTAAAGAAACTATCTTGAAATTTTTGAATGAAAAATACAAATTTAGTAATATTGTAAACTAATCATGGAAAAAATTTGTTGGGCTAACACTGAAAATTTTGATGACGCAGAATTTGTCATAGTTGGCATTCCTGATGAATCCGAATCACATGCATTAAGAAAAGGAACCGAAGAAGCACCATTCAAAATTCGTCAAATATCTAATCTTCGTGACTCTTTTGAACGGGACGGGAAAATCTCTCTTGGGCGTCCTTTTCAAGGCTCTGAAAAAAAAGTTCATGATATCGGAAATATTAATCGGTCTCAAATCGAAAATATCTACGATAAAATTTCTGCATCTTCAAAAATCCCTATCTCCATTGGAGGTGATCACTCTATTTCTAGACAAATAATTAATACATTGGCAAAAAGACACGGAAAAATTTCTTTGGTATATTTTGATGCTCATCCTGACTTTGTAAGTTCAACTACAAACTACTATGGCTCTGTTGTAAATGATGTTCTTTCAAATATTGAAATTGCCTCTAGTGTTCAAATAGGAATTAGAACTCCAGAACAAGAAGAATTGGATAATATCAAAAAATTCAATCTAGAAGTAATTACTCCTTTTGATATACAAAAACATGGAATCAAACTAGTAACAAATTCAGTACTACATAGATTGGGAGATAAAGTGTATGTTTCATTTGATATGGATTGTGTTGATCCTGCATATGCTCCAGGTGTTTCTGTTCCGGTCCCAATGGGTTTGAACAGTACCGATGCGGTTTATCTGTTAAAAGAAATAGTCAAGAAAGGAATTGTAGGCATGGATATTATGGAAGTATGTCCAAGCTTTGATGTAAAAGATCGAACATCTCATTTGGCTTCTAGAATAATTTCTGAGGTGCTTTACTCATCAGGTGGAAAATGACTTGACTGAATTTGAAAATGAATACACATGGGGCAAGGCAATAGTTAGTAACTCTGCCGATAAATTTCATGCAGATTTTGACAAGGCAATCGACGAAGTGCAAAAAGAGCTTGGAAAAAAATATCCTTTAATAATTAATGGAAAAGAAATCTATTCTGATGACTGTTTTTCGGTACGTTCTCCTTCAGATATTAGAATTTCTGTAGCAGAGTTTCCAAAAGCATCTATAGATGACACAAAAAACGCTATATCTGGTGCAAAAAATGCATTTGAAAAGTGGAGTAATATTACGTATCAAAAAAGAGCTGAAATATTCAAAGAATGTGCCAATGTTTTTTCCAGTAGAAAATTCTTTTTGGCAGCTATAATGACATTTGAAAATGGAAAGAATCGTATTGAATCTATGGGCGATATGGACGAAACCATTGACTTCATGAGATTTTATGCATTACAACTAGAAAAAAACGAGGGATTTTGTAAACATACTTTTCATCCAAACCCTCATGAAAAAACACAAACAATCATGAAACCTTATGGTGTTTGGGGAATAATTGCTCCGTTTAACTTTCCTTCTGCAATTGCAATAGGGATGACTACTGCTGCATTGATCACAGGAAACACTACAGTTCTAAAGCCTGCAAGCGATACTCCATTATCATCATTTCAGTTTGCAAAAATCTTGCATCCTAAACTTCCAGAGGGTGCAATCAATTTTGTAACAGGTTCTGGAAGTATTGTAGGAAAAGCTATGATTGAAAGTTCAGATGTTGATGGCATAGCATTTACTGGTTCTCGTGAAGTGGGTATGAAAGGATTTCAAGAATTTACAAAATCTACTTCAAAACCTTTCATTTCTGAGATGGGAGGAAAAAATCCTGTAATTGTTACAAAATATGCTGATTTAGAAAAAGCGTCTAATGGTGTATTGAATGCTGCTTTTGGATTTGGAGGACAAAAATGCAGTGCATGCTCTAGAGTTTATGTTCAAAACGAAGTTGCAGATCAATTTATTTCAAAACTGGTTGAAAAAACAAAAAACTTGAAAATTGGAATGCCATGGAAAATGGATGTATTTTTGGGTCCTGTGATCAACAAAGAAGCAAAAACAAAATTTGAAAATGCTGTAAACATGGCAAAGAAAGATGGAGAAATTCTTACGGGAGGTTCAGTATTGACCTCACCAGAATTTGAAAATGGTTATTTTGTAGAACCTACAATAGTTACAAAATTACCTGAAGAACATAAACTTGTGAAAGAAGAACTATTCTTGCCGTTTTTATGCATTCAAAGATATGATAAATTTGATGATGCAATTCAACTTGCAAATCAAACAGAATATGGTCTTACTGCTGGTATTTTTAGTAATGATAAAAAACAGTTAGATGAGTTTTTTTCAAAAATTCAAGCTGGAGTAGTTTACACTAATCGTTTTGCTAGTGCAACTACTGCAGCTTTGGTTTCAAGTCAGCCCTTTGTTGGATGGAAAAATTCAGGTTCCACTGGAAAAGGTGCTGGTGGTGAAAACTATTTGCAACAGTTTATGAGATCTCAGACTCAGACACGATGTGATTGAATCAACGAGCTTCCAAGTAGTAGTATGTTTCTTTTTCTTTCCTTGATTCGTCGAATTGAATATGGTAACCAATTTACACCATATGGAATGTACTCTGAAACAACAAATTTCTTTTTGACTAAATCTGACTTGAATTCTTCTCTTATCCCTTTTAAAAATTGAAACTCAAATTTTCTGGGATACTTTTTTGATAGACTTTGTGCTTTTTGAATAATTTTGGTATCATGTGATGCAATGGCAAATTCATTACCTTTTTTGAATAATATTTTCATTAGTTTTATGAAATTATCGTCTACATCTTTTTTTGTTTTGAAGGATATGTTTGCTTTTTCTCTGTATGCACCTTTTACTAGACGAATTTTTGCACCAACACCTATCAAATCATTTAGATCATTTTCCGTTCGTTTGAGATTGGCTTGCAAGGCAATCCCTAATCTTTCATATTTTGAAAAGAATGTATGATAAATTTCTATGGTTTCATCTGTGTGTTCAGATGATTCCATGTCCAACCAAACAAAAACATGCGCATTACGAGCTTTCTGTATGATTTTCTCAAAATTTCTATTGCATTCTTTTTGACTAATTGAAAGACCAATTTGTGTTGGCTTTACTGCAATGGCCCCACGTATTTTCCATTTTCTAAAGGAATTTACAATTTTTTGATATTCTTCTAAAACTACTTTGATTTGTTTTTTTGATGTGTGATATTCTCCTAATTTGTTTATGATTGCGTGTCTTCTTAATCTGTATGCACTTTTTGCTGCGATTAACGCATCATCAACAGTATCACCTGCAATCCAATGTTTTGCTATCTTAAACAAAACCTTCTCCATTAACTGCATACCTGAGACCATGTTATGTTTTCATCCTTAGTGATTATATGATTTTAGACAAATTCTGACATATCTAATAAAAAAATCTGTAATCTTCTCAAGAGTTAGTATTAAACCAAAAGTGTAATGCTCCCATCGGGATTTGAACCCGAGTCTTTGGCTTGAGAAGCCAAAATGCTTAACCGGACTACACTATAGGAGCCTGATAAAAAACAATCTCAATCTCAATTTAAAGGAAATGCTTGAATGAATTTGTAAAACTTTGTAAGTTGATTCCTTTATAGAAAAATCAAATATACCAATCACATGGATATTGAAAAATTCGTAGCAGAAAATGGATTATCTGATTTTCCAATTGGTTTGGGCGGTTGTAGAATTACTGATTTACATTTTGATTCATGTGAGTATGACATTGTTGTTTTTGATGAAAAATCAGAACCAGAAAAAATTGTTAAATCTGGAGATGAGTTTGTAATGATTCATCACGCTTCCTTGTCTGAAACTCTATCAAAAAAACTTCTTCAATATGACAAACTACAGATAATTCAAGATGAATCATGGGATTTACGTATGCTATTATCAAAAATCAACGAAAAGCGTTCCTTACTCTTTACTGATTTTGCAAAAAATTGTTTAATTGAATCTATGTTTTGTTGTCAAAAAACTAAAGAAGCAATTCAAACATCTGATGTTTTTGCACCATGTTGGCAAAAATGTGCTTCTTACTATTTAGCTGATGCCGTATCTTCTCTAAATCACCAAAGATCAAGTCCTTCTCATATGCTAGACTTGCTTCGAAAATTTGGAAAAAGTCCAATCAATGAGCACATCTCAGTTGTCACTCAAACAGTTGGAATTGAAAGGGCTACTCCAACTTTACTTGAACGTATGCTAAAGTCAACTATTGGATTTTCTGATTTAGTTGAAAAAAATAATTACTCTGAAATTATTCAGCAAAAACATGACTACTTTTTAAAAAATTCAATGCTTTCTGACTGCTACTTCTATTTTGGTTATATCAACAAAGAGAATTTTGTAAAAATTAAGGATAGTTTGAACAGGGATCAAGATCTCATCCATATTCTGAAGATTGCTTTTGATATTGAAGCCGATTCTAATCTATTATTGCAACAAGCAGAACTTGTCCAGAAATCCTGTAATGATATACTTGAGATAGTCTCTAGAGCGTGATTTTCTAGTATGTTGTGCTAACCTTTTAAAACAAGTAAGATTACTGGTTTGTCATGGTAGATCAAGCATGTGGCTGTGAAGCAGATAGCGGCGATCCTGATTACTCGTGTGATTGTGCAATGCAAGGTCATTGTATTTGTAGTGCAGATTGCAAATGTGCAACCGACGTTTGTAAAGAAGCTGTCGGACAATTATCAGCATAAGACAACTAATTACAATCTCATTTTTATTTTTTAAACTAATCTTCTTCTTCCTCAAAGCCCCAAGATTTCACTAATTCTTTTTGGAACTTGTCAGCTTGTTTTCCGTCTAGTGCAAATCCACAGTTCTTGTGCGTTGGAACTACAGTCATTCCATCCATTTTGAACTCTACTTCATACAAGTGAACTTTTGGGCATTCACACATTTCTGAGTTTAAGTAAATTTTCCTCTATATTTGCTTATTTGAATAACATATCGTTATCCATTTTTCTCATTTTTTACAAATCTGAATAACGTTTAACTAGGATATTTCGTAATTATTCTCGTGAATCAATTTATTATTATATTTATGTTCTTGACTATTGTCTCTATTTTTGGGTTTTCAAATCTCTCTTATGGTCAGGGCGTTGATACGGCAGGTGGTGTTGATGTTGATGGTACATGGTATTTGGGTGAAGGTCTCAAAGCAGGAGATTATTTTGAGTATTCTTTGTGTGAAATAGATCTTAATGACTGTTCACCTATTAAATTTAAAATGTGGGTCAAGGGAATCATACCATATGAAACTGAAACATTGTGGGATGTAGAAGTTGTAATCATTGATGGCAATAAAATAATCAAAGGCTCAATGGGTCTTGGTACAACTACTCCTGAACCTATTACATTTGATGATGATCTTTTTCATTATGCTATTGCATACAAGTCTTCCATATCTTGGTTATCTGCTTTTGCTACCGCACATGAAGGTGATCGAATTCATGGGCCAC
>CATMRH010000006.1 GCA_950073955.1 uncultured archaeon
ATCATGATAAAGAAAGACAAGGTTATCAAAGTAGGTGATAGGATAACTTTGCCTAGTGGATACAACGGTCTAGTATACAAAATTACACCTAGAGTAACCTATATCAGACATGGTCTTAACGAGTCTTTGGCAATTATTCCCACAAAACAAATCGTCTCAGAAGAAATAATCAATTTTACTAAAGAATTCAAGCTTGTTCCTGCCTCTATTGATGTTGGAGTTTCATATCTTAATGATCCTGTGCAAGTAGAAGCAATTCTAATTAAGATAGGTAAACGTGCCATGATAGAAGTTAAGGATGGGGAGGGTAAACATCTAGCCAGACAGAAAAGATGTCCGTATCTTGATGAACACAAACCAAGTTGTGGATGTGATAAAGAATTATACGTAGATATAGGTGATCCTGTTGTAAGATTTAACAATTTTAACGATTCAGCACTTGATTTTGCACTCAGAGTGTTTGTGCGAGATTATGGTTCTCAGTTTAGAATGAAAAGTGAAATGCGAACAATCATGTACGAAGAATTCAAAAATTATGACATTAGAATTCCATGGCCTATCCGAACGGTATACCAAGGTGATGAGAAAAGAGAAGCAAAAGAAATTGGAAAATTCGATGAAATGCGTAACAAAGTGGTTAAGAAGTATGGCACTAAAGATACTGAGGGTGCTGCAGAAGAAGAATAATCTTCTCAAAACTTAAGAATCCCATCGAATCACATTTTCTTGTTGAGTAATCTATCAGTAATTTCAGGAAAGTCTTCAGAAGATTTAGCAAGAAGATTATCTAGAAAGATAAAGGCTAATCTTGTAAAATCAGAAGTAAGAGTTTTCCCTGATGGAGAAAGTAAAATTACTCTTAAGGGAAAAATATCAAAAAGAAAATCCGTTGTTGTAAAATCAATTTTTCCACCTGTTGATACAAATTTAATTCAAGCATTATCATTAATTTCAAAAGCTAAAGAAGTATCATCGGAAGTAACTGCTGTAATTCCATACATGGGATATGCAAGACAAGATAGAGAATTTTTACCAGGTGAAATTGTTACGATGAAAGTTCTTGGGAAATTGTTTAAAGCTGCTGGTGCATCAAAAATAATTACTGTTGATATCCATAGTATGGTTGGTCTCAAGCACTTTAATATGAAATCAAAAAATGTAACTGCAATTCCAGATCTAGTAAAATATTTTAAGAAATTGAGCCTAAAAAATCCCTTGATTGTTTCACCTGATCAAGGTGGAAGAGATAGAGCAAAAGAATTTGCAAAAGAATTTGAGTCAGAGTATATTGCACTAGAAAAAAAGAGAGATAGAAAAACAGGCAAAGTGCAAATTAAAACAAAAAATACAGATAAAGTTGCTGATAGAGATCTGATTTTAGTTGATGATATGATAAGTACGGGAGGAAGTATAATCAAGGCTACACAATTTCTTAAAAAACAAAAATGTAAGAGAGTATATGTTGCATGTACACATGCTCTTTTAATGAACGATGCAGAAAAAAAGATAAGAAAGGCAGGTGTTACAATGATTGTTTGTGCAAACACAATTCCAAGTAAAACATCAATCGTTGATGTTTCTAATACAATTGCACTGGCAATAATGTAATGCCTGAAAGTTTTTTTATTTTATCTAAAGATTATCTAGAGCTTGCAAGTGATGAAATAATTGCAATATCAAAAACATACGATAGGTTTGCTAAAGCTAAAATAATTTCTAATTTAATAATCATTCAATCTAAAACAAATTGGAATGAAATTGCAAAACGTGCTTCGTTTGTTAAAGTTTCTGGACAAATATTGCGTAAGATGTCGGGATTATTTTTAGATGATGATAATTTTCAAGTGCTAAAAAATGCAAATACCTTTGTTTGCAGAATAATTAATTTATCATCAAAGCAATTGAATATTCCAGAATTAGAAAGATCTATGGGTGATATGATATCAAAATTTTCTCATGCAAAAGTAGAATTAGTAGATCCTGATATTACGGTATATCTAATTTTTACAGATGAAGAGAGTTTTTTTGGATTTTCTAAACGAGTTAAAGAAGAAAGCAGACCAAAAAAGACCAAAAACCACCCTCATGAATTAGACTGGAAGTTAACTAGAGTAATGATAAACTTGACTGGATTAAAAGAAGGTGAAACTGTATGTGATCCATTTTGTGGTACTGGTACAACTCTTTTAGAGGCTGAATCTATGGGTATTCATGCAATTGGGTTAGATTTTGATGAAAAAATGTACAAGATTTCAAAAGAAAATCTCAAAGCAAATGGGTATAAATCAAAGGTTTTCAAGTTAGATTTTCAAGAATTTACAAAAATCTCTGAAAAGTTTGATGGAATTGTCACCGACTTGCCATATGGAAGAGCATCAAAAGCATCAGAAAAACCCGAAGAAATCTTAAAGAAATTTTTCTCAATTCTACCCAAACGTAAGAGAATAGCAATTATGTACAAAAAAGGATTGGAAAGTAATTTGAAATTAAGTGGATTAAAGAAATACGAAATCTATAGGCATAAAAGCTTGACAAGGACAATTTTAATTAAATGAAACTTGTATTCTTAGGAACATCAGCATCTCAACCCACTGAAAACAGAGGACTATCTTGTATTTGTTTAGAAAGAGAGGGAGAGATCTTAATGTTTGATGCTGGAGAAGCTACACAAATTTCCTATATGAAATCAGGTTTAGGGTGGAATAAGAAGATGAAAATTTTTGTTACACATCTACATGGAGATCATTGTGTGGGAATTCTAGGATTATTACAAACAATGTCTATGCAAAAGAGAACTGAAACTTTGGAAATTTTTGGTCCAAGTGGAATTGATGAATTCATTGCAGCAAATATCAAAATATTAAATTTTGGATTATCATTTCCTGTTTTAATTACTATTATCAATGAAGGAAAAATTCTTGAGAATAAAAAATTTTCAATGTATGCATGCAAAGCTAATCATTCAGTTACTGCATTTTCATATCTATTTGAAGAAAAAGATAAGCCTGGAAGATTCAATGTTGAAAAAGCTAAGGAATTAGGCATACCTGAAGGCGAATTATGGAATAAATTACAAAGTGGAAATGAAATTATTGTTAACGGAAAAAAAATTAGGCCAGATCAGGTATTAGGCGAAAAACGTCCAGGCAAAAAGATAGGAATTTCGGGTGATACAATGCCTACTAAAGAATTAGAAAAATTTTTTGAGGAATGTGATTATCTTGTATTTGATTCTACATTTCTTGATGAAGAAAAACAGAGAGCACAAGATACATGTCATTCTACTGCAAAACAAGCTGCAACTTTAGGAAAAAATGCAAGAGTAAAAAATTTAGTTCTAACACATTTCTCAGCTAGATACAAAGATGAAGATGGACATTTGAGACAAGCACAAGAAATTCATAATTCAGTAATAACTGCAAGAGATCTTTTAGAAATAGAAATTAAATGAAAATGTTTGAGTTAATTAAAGATCATATTAAAGACATTAAAAAAATTGTATTTGTTACAGGTGCTGGGATATCACAAGAAAGTGGGATACCTACATTTAGAGGAAAAGATGGTCTGTGGAGGAATTATGATGTAATGAAATTAGCTACAATTGATGCGTTTTACGATAACCCAAAATTGGTTTGGGAGTGGTATAATGAAAGAAGAAAGAATATCTTTGCAGCACAACCAAATCCAGGCCACAAAGCAATTGCTGAACTTGAAAAATATACCAAAGTCGCGGTTTTAACACAGAACATTGATGGTCTTCATCAAAAGGCGGGAAGTTCGGAGGTGTTGGAGTTACATGGAAGTATTGTAAAGATTAAGTGTTCAGTTTGTGATTTTAAAGATGAAATTATGACAGAATTTTCTGAAATTCCACCATTATGTAAATGTGGAAATATACTTAGGCCTGATGTTGTCTGGTTTGGAGAATCTCTACCACAAGATGTATGGCAAAAAGCCATAATTTTTGCAAATGAATGTGATTTAATGATAATTGCCGGCACATCTCTTGTTGTATCACCAGCAAATACACTACCAATCTATGCAAAACAAAATAATGCAATATTGATAGAAATCAATCCAGAAGATACTGAAATGTCATCAGAGATGGATTTAGTTATAAGAAATACAAGTGCAGTTACTTTACCTGAACTGGTTTCAGTTTTTAGCAAAGTAGATAATTAAGATTTGGAGAATACTCAATTAATTATAGTATCAGGACTATCTACAGGATTAAATACAGATGAAGAAATTGTTCCGTATTCTTCATGATCTATTGTCATTTCAATAAAGTAAGATGTTTCTGTTACATTTTGTACAAATGTTTCAAACATTGAGGAATAAAAAATTCCTGTAAAGAGTTCTTTTTCAGTTGTTCGTAAAGTCACAGTGACACTGTTTGTTTTTCCAGAAGTATCTTCATAGTGAAGCATAATAGTATCATTTGATTGCGGAGTAGATTTGAGTGATAGTGTTTCAAATGTTTGTGTTGTTTGTTCTCCTGATGTTTTAGTAGTAAAAGGTGATTCTGTTGCTGAAACTGTTCCAGGTGATGATGAGCTACGTTGACCCATAGATTCATTATTACTAGTTTGACTATCTCCTAAGATACCAGCAAATCCTATAGTTTGTAGTATGGATTCACTAAAATCACTGATACTCTCGGATATACTATCGAATATACTTTCGGTTGAGCTTTCGGTGAAATATTTCACTTGAGTATTAACTAGTTTAGCACCTTCTTCAATGGTTGTTCCTGATTTTTGAATGGCGTCATCCTTTATTTTCTCAAGATCATTTTTTACATTTGAGGAAGTTTCAGGGAGTAATTGATAAATTTCATTTGGAAATACTATTACAGCTACTAATAAAATCGCACCAATTATGGCTAATTTTATGAACATATAGTTAATTTATAAAAAAAGGATTTTAGATTCAAACTAAAAAAAATATTCAAAAATGATTGAATTTTCTTAGCTAAGTTTCATCATATCTAGAAACAATCCAGTCAATTATTCTATCAATATGTACTGAAGTGAGAATTACTTTAATTGGTCCTAGAGGGGACTCGTCCGCTTTTTCACAAATTGCTATTTGTTCAACAAATGCTGCTTGTTTATTTAGATAAAACCAAGTAGTGTCATTTTCTAAATTTTTTTCAAGATTACGTCTATAGATTTTTTGAGATTGTTTTGTGTGAATTGTTTCGTAAATCTTTTCCAAAGACTTTAGATCATTAGACTGAAAACTAATTGAAGAATTTTCAGTTTTTATAGTTGAATATGGAAAAACATTTGAAATTGCTTTTTGGATTTTTTTTGGATCCTCAGAGGGATTTACTGAACAAAATATTTCTATTTTGCAACTAATATTTGGAATTTTCATTCTATCCAACTTTGAATGATCTTAAAGGCGGCTTCTATTAACTCGTCTTTCGTTAAACCAGTATTTGATATTGTGTCATTAGATAACGCAATTGAATTACTAATTCCAATACTTAATTCACGGTTATCTCTTTCTTGAAAGTGATCTTTTGTTTGAGGATCATCTGATCTTCCTCTTTTTTGTAAAAAATTAAATCTAGTATCAGATGATGCATGAATTGCTAGTAGTTTGACATTACCAAATTTTTTAAGAACTTGTATCTCATCATTGGATCTTACTCCATCAATTAGTATGACATCTGCCGTAGAGGATTCTATTTGTGGTGTAATTAATTCAGCTATTGCACCAGGACCATTTTTTTTCCTAAGCTCAAGCATTAGTTTTCCAAGATTAGATCTGGTTGGTTCTAAGTTTTTTTTAGTTGCTTCTACTCTAACTGCATTTCCCATATTGATAATATCATATCCTTTTGGTTCCAGTCCTTCAGCAATAGTAGATTTACCAGCCCCAGGCATACCTGTTAAGCATACAATTAGTTTTGTCAACACATATCAAAAAAGAGGCTGGTCTATGAAGCTACCGGAAATTATTATAAAGATACTTGAAAGAATGTTATATGCGAACTTTTGTAGCAGTTGAAATCTCAAATGGTGATATTATTAATTCCATAAAAAAATTTCAAACTGAAGTTAATATTAATGCAAAACCTGTAGAACCAAAAAATTTTCATTTTACTCTACAATTTCTAGGTGAAATTTCAGAGGAGGTCTCACAAAAAATTATCCAAGCCCTTCGTAAGATTGAATTTTCAAGTTTTAATGTAAACTTGAAAGGAGTAGGTGCATTTCCTAAACCTAAATTTCCAAGAGTAGTTTGGGTTGGTACAGATAATGATGGAGGAAATATGCTAATTCAATTATCAAAAAAAGTTGAAAAAGCATTAGAACCTTTAGGATTTTTTTCAGATAAGCCATTCAAACCTCATATCACAATATTTAGAATTAAAAAGAAGGTTGGAGACATAACAACTGAATTGGACAGCCAGAAAACAATAGATTTTGGAATGCAAGAAGTTACTAATCTCAAATTGAAAAAAAGTGAACTTACATCAGATGGACCAGTCTATTTTGATTTAGAGGAGATTAAAGCAGTAAAATGAAACAAATTATTTCCAAAGTTTCCAGGATTGTTATTCCATCAAAAGCAATGGAAAAATCAAAAAACCATATTGCTGAATTAGCGTTTAAATTAGTTAAAAAAGAAATTAGAAAATTTCCAGAAGTAACAGGATTAGAATTTGGGGGTTCATTTGCAAAAGGTACTTGGTTATCAAAAGATGCAGATGTAGATATTTTTATCAGATTCAAGAAATCTACGTCAGAAGAAAAATTTGAAAAAATCTCAAAAAAAATTGGTTTTGAATCTATGAAAAAATATTCTCCTTATGTTAGATATTCTGAACATCCCTATGTTGAGGCTAAAATTAAGAATACCAAGATCAATGTTGTGCCATTTTATGATGTAAAAAATGGTGAATGGAAGAGTGCTGCGGATAGATCTCCATTTCATACAAAATTCATGGAAAAATCATTAACACCAAAAATGAGAAACGAGGTTAGAATTCTAAAAACATTTCTCAAGTCAAATGGAATTTACGGAGCCGAAATTGCAAAGCAGGGATTTAGTGGTTACGTTTCAGAAGTTTTGATCAAACATTTTGGAAGTTTTGAAAATGTAATGAAATCAATATCACAAGTTAAAGAAAATCAAATTCTTGGAAAGACTTCAAAGAAATTTAACACATCAATAGTGATCATAGACCCAATTGATAATAATAGAAACTTAGCTGCAGCAATTTCTGATGAAAATATTGGAAAATTTATTCTTCTTTCTATGGCTTTTAAAGAAAAACCTGCATTAAAATTCTTCAAGAACAAAAAATCAACAATTTCAAAGAAACATTGGGAAAATTTGTTAGTGATAAAATTTGACTTTAAAATTAGAAGTCCAGATATAATATGGGGACAAATTAAAAGAGCCACTTCATCATTGTCCACTCAATTAGAATTAGGTGGATTCAATGTATTAAGAAGTAAACCTCATACAGATCAACAAAAAGAGGTCTATCTATTTTTCTTGTTAGAGTCTACAAAAATTCCAGAAATATATATAAAAAATGGACCAGAATTTTTTAGAGAAAGTAGTTCCAAGAGTTTCATTTCTAAAAATCTTAGAAATACAGAATTAATGTGGATTGGAAATAATAAAAAAATAATTTCGTTAGAAAAAAGAAAACATACTGAAGCAGTAAAATTTATGACAGAATTTTTGAAAAAAAATCTTCGAACAGATATACCAAAAGGTCTGCAGAGTGATTTCAAGCGTGGTTTCAAGGTTTCAGTGGGAAACAAAAGTTTAAGCAAATCAATTAAAGAGGCTGCAAGTGAGCTGATTTTAACAGATGGTACTCTCCTTCATTTCAATTAAGAAATTTGCTGATGAGCCATACTCAAAGATTCTTGGATACCCAAAAGCAACTAGTCGTCAAATAAGATCAAGAATTAATGAATTAGAGAAATTAAAAATAAAATCAATTTCATTAACAGGTCCTACTACACTTGGAAATCTAGCAATTTTAGGAAAAGGATACGTTGGAGTTGTAGTTTTAGCAAAAAAAGGTAGCAAACAGGTTGCGCTAAAAATTAGAAGAACAGATTCGCCAAGAAATGAAATGAGAAATGAAGCAGTATTGCTGAAATTAGTAAATACAGTAAATGTTGGACCAAAAATGTTTGTTGCTAGTAAAAATTTCTTAGTTATGGAGTATCTTGAAGGAATTAAGATCATTGAGTGGGTAAATACATTAAAAGGAAAAGGTAGTGCAAAGAAACTAAAATCTACAGTCAGAAAAATTTTAGAAGATTGTTATAGATTAGACCAAATTGGTTTTGATCATGGTGAACTAAGTAATATTTCAAAACATGTCATTGTAGGAAAAACAAAATCAACCTTAATCGATTTTGAGAGTTCTAGTACTAATCGAAGACCATCAAATGTTACATCAGTTACTCAAGCAATTTTTATTGGATCAGGAATTGCAAAAAAAACTCAAAAAATTTACAAAAATCCACCTAAAGAGAAGATCATTAAGATCTTAAAACAATACAAACAAGAAAAATCACAAGAAAATTTTGAAAAACTATTGAAAATTCTAAAATTATAATGGGACCGGCAGGATTTGAACCTGCGACCACTAGTCCCCCAGACTAGTATCATACCAAGCTAGACGACGATCCCTTGTCTCACAGGCACAAAATGAAATTATTAAATCGTCGTATTGATTAATGAAAATCATGAAGATTTGTAATATTTGTCATAAAATTTCTGCTACTGATCAAGATCATTTAGATTGTGTTCAAAAAAGAAGTATCGAAATGCGAGATGAAGATTTTAAAAATAATATTACTGAAAAATTGAATCTATCAAATAATCCACAAGATTTAGCTGTTGAAATGAAAGCTATCTTAGAACATCTTGTAAAAGCAAAAGATAAGGAGAATAAATTATAGCCATTTTGATAGTCTTTCTTTTTCAAATTCTAGTTTTTTAGAGAGATTATCAGAAGTTGACTCTGTAAGTTTTGTTGAAGGTTTTGAATTTGAAAACATGTCAACATCAAGAACAGATGCTGTATCTCTACCTGATTCTATAAAACAACCGCCTTTCCCATCAAATAATTCGAATTCTTCTTTGGATTGAATTTTTGAAATAATGTTTTTTGCAACTGTGATGCCTTCTCCTTCTGCAAAAATTCCTGCCTTTGGAACTGCCATAGTTTCAGTAACTGATAAGATAGTAACATCGCCTACAGCAAAGACATTTTCAAAGGGTGTTTTACAGTCTCTGTCTATTGGGATAAATCCTGGCTCTTTTGCTAATCCGGAATCATAGATTACTTTTGGAGCAATATGTGGTGGAACAGCCAAAAGTAAATCAAAATCAGCTTCACTATTTTCAAAAATTAGTTTTTTGGATTCAACAGATTTTATTTTACAAGAATTATGGAAAGTAATTTTTTCAGAATTTACTAGATCAAGAATTTGTTTACTTACCTCAGGACCAGCTGCTGGTAAAGTAATAGGAGCTGGACTGTAAAAGTCAATTTGTACAGAATCACGTATTCCTCTTTTTCTAAGCATGGCGTCTATTAGCAAGCTAGCCTCAAATGGTGCTGGCGGACACTTGTAAGGCATTCCCATTATTGATATTGCAATTTTTCCAGACTCTATACTCTCAAGTCTATCATGGATTTCTGAGAGATGATTGTGATCATATAGATTGAACCCATTTTCTATTAATCCTGGAATTTTTTGAGGAGTTAAAACAGCTCCCATAGAGATTATTAGAAAATCATACGAGAAATTTTTGGATGTAGTTTTTACATTTTTGTTTTGAAGATCAATTGTTAAGATTTCATCTTTTATGAAATTGATTTCTTTTTTTGCTAGCTCATTTAATGAGCCAATAGAGTTTTCAAAAGTTCGAGTTCCATTAATTATCCATAATTTTGCAAATCCTACCATAAACCAGTCTTTTTTATCTATTACAGTGATTTTTACTTGTGAAGTAGATAGAGAATTTCTTAATTCATTGGCAGCAGAGAGACCACCAAAGCCTCCTCCTAAAATAACAACGTGTGGAATGTTTGTCAACTTAGCGTTCTTGTGTTGTAGGTCTTATCAAAACTTCATTAACATTAACGTGAGATGGTGATTCAACTGCATACAAAATTGCATTTGCAATATCTTTTGCTTGTAGTGTTTCCATTTTTTTTGCATTTTCAATAAACCCCTGCAAAGATTCATCAGTAATTGTGTCAGTAAGTTCTGTTGCTACAACTCCAGGTTCAATGCTAGTTACTCGAATGTTTGAACGTGCACTAAATTCTTGTCTTAATCCCTCACTAAATGCTGTAATTGCATGTTTTGTTGCACAATAAACAGTGCCAGTTGGAAAAACAGTTCTTCCAGCAACAGATGAAATATTTACAATGTGGCCAGATTTTTTTTCTTTCATATGTAAAATTACTGAGCCTGTACAATACAACACACCTTTGATATTCACATCAATCATTCTATCCCATTCATCTACCTTGAGGCTTTTGAAGAGGCTCAAAGGCATCAAGCCGGCATTATTTACAAGAATGTCAATGGAGCCCCATTTTTCTAAAACTGCTTTAGCAAAATTTTCACATTCTGATCTTTGTGTGACATCTAATTTTTGATAAAATACTTCTCCACCATCAGCAGAGATCTTTTTTGCAAGTTCTTCTAATCTGTCAACTCTTCTAGCACCTATAGCAACTTTTGCACCTGCTTTTGATAGTGCCAAAGCAGTAGCATATCCTATGCCGCTACTTGCTCCCGTAATTATTGCTACTTTATCTTTAATCATCTAAATCGCTTAAACGCACTTAATTTCAACATCGTAAAAATGTTTAGACGTTAAAAAATTCCAAGTTTTAAGAAAACTTCTGGCAACTTTATTAAATGAAAAATGGTAAATCAAATTGTGTTATCTGAAAAATGTGCTTATTGTGGAGATTTAACAGATTTGCCCTTTCATTGCAATTATTGTAAGGATCCGTTTTGTGCAGAGCATAGACTTCCAGAAGAGCATAGATGTGTAAAACTCAGTCTTATTCGAGCAAAAAAATTTGGTGAGAAAAAAATCATACGAGATGGAGGAACAAACAAACCAAATATTTTTAAACGAATTTTTGGAAGATCTTAAAATCAATAAGGGCTCTTTTCAGGAGAAATTTTTGCACGTCTACCTTGATAAATTAGAGCAATAGCAAGTACAAACATCACCAGTGCAGTTAATGGAAAATTTTGTGGTGCAGGCAAAATAAACCAATAGTAAACTCCGAAACCGATTGACACAGCTGCTTGTACCCATAGTTTAATCCATTTTGGGGCTTTGATTAATCTGCTAATTAGTTCAATGGCAAGAATTCCAAATACTGGATAAATTGAAAATAATAAAAAATCAAATACTTCAACGCCTGTATGAGACATGTATTATGAGAATAAAACAGGTATAATTTTTATCTAATCATCCCAACGAATTTTAGTTGCAGCATTTTTGGCAATTAATGCCTGAGCATTTTCATATGGAATTGTAGCAATGTCTTCAGTTTTAAAAGGACCATATTTTTCAAGATCGGCACCTACAATTTCTTCTACTTCTTTGAGAAATCTGATGACAACTGTCTTTGTTTTATGATTTTGTGCTAATGATTCAAGGAATTTTGATTTTCCATTAATCGTTGCTGAAAGAATCATTTCAATCCTTTCTCTTTGTTCTTCTTGTGAATCTAAAATGAATTTTTCTTCATCTAGAAGGTTTTCAAATTGAATATCTTCAGATTTAGAAATTTTTTCTAGTCTAATATTGATCAGTAATGATGTTAGTTCAGTTGCCATTTCTATCAAAGCATCTTTGATTTTACTTTCTACGCCATCAAATTCTTGTTTTTTTAAATTTCCGATGAACTCAGAGAGATTTCTGTAAAAGTTTGGATCAATTTCTAATATAGAATCATTTTCAGATTCTTGTAAAACTATATGATGTAAAGAATTGATATCGATTTGATTTGGTTCAGACATTTCTTACCTAATCCTTAAATGCTGCGTGTATTTGTGTTTGATTGAAGTAAAAAATTGCCGTATAAAGTTAGTAATGGAAAAGCAATTCAAGTAACATATTCGCCTGATGAAGTTTTCTCTAGAATTCAACACGAAGGCATTCAGTTTATCGATCTACAATTTACTGGTCTTACAGGTCATTTTCATCATACAACAATTTCAGCAGTTACATTTACTCCTGAACAAATGAGAGATGGTTTACCTAAATTGGATGGTTCGTCAATTGTTGGATTTACCAGCATTAATGATTCAGATCTACTTCTAAAGCCAGATCCAAATTCATTTGCAATAATTCCTTGGATGACTGAAAATAAAACAGCTAGACTTCTTTGTGATATTTTTTGGGGAGAGGATAGAGGAAGATTATCAAGAGATCCGAGAGGAATTTCTCAAAAAGCTGAGCAATATATCAAATCTCAGGGATTTGATTATAGTAATTGGGGTCCAGAGGTGGAATTCTTTGTTTTTGATAAGGTACATTGGGATGTTCTAACACCATACAAAGGACAGTCTTATTCAATTGAATCAGTAGAGGCTCCATGGAGTCAAGATGGAGGTGGATATCCAATGGGATTACAAGAAGGATACTATCCTAGTACACCATCAGACACTCTTACACCATACAGAAATGAATGCGTGAATATTTTGAATAGGGATTTTGGAATATTATGTGATAATCATCATCATGAAGTTGCAACTGCAGGACAATGTGAGATTGACATCAGATATGATCGCCTGACAAATGCTGCAGATGCTGCACAAACCTACAAGTATGTTATCAGAAATGTTGCACAGAAATATGGAAAGGTTGCAACAATGATGCCAAAGCCAATTGCGATGGACTCAGGTTCTGGAATGCACGTTAATGTTAGTTTATGGAAAGGAAAGGAAAATATATTTTATGATCCAGATGACGAAATTGAATTAAGTCAAACTGGAAGATATTTTTGCGGTGGAATCATTAGTCATGCCAAAGCATTATCAGCAATTTGTAATCCTACTACTAATTCATACCATAGACTTGTACCTGGATATGAGGCTCCTGCATACATTGCATGGAGTTCAGGAAACCGTTCTGCTATTGTTAGAGTTCCAAAGCATCTCAGAGGAAAGGGATACGCATATCTAAAAAGACTAGAGTTTAGAGCTCCTGATCCTTCATCTAATCCATATCTTGTGTTTGCTGCAGTAACATCAGCTGGATTGGATGGAATCAAAAAGAAGATGGATCCTGGAGATCAAGTCCGTGAGGATATTTTTAAGATGACTAAATCAGACAGAGCTAAAAAAGGGATTGGTGTTCTTCCAAAAAGTTTGGGTGAAGCATTAGATGAGTTGGAAAGTGATAGAAAATTCCTTAATCCAATTTATACTAATGATGTAATTGACAAGATTATAGAATTAGAAAGAAGAGATCAACGTGAAATAGCTATTAGACCTCATCCACACGAATTTTATCTATACTTTGATGTTTAGGCTCTTCCAGTGAGCTGAATGATATAGTATAATGAAATTACTATCAAAGTAAATCCGCCTACTAGAAACATCATTCTCTTCTTATCAGATGTTACATGTATGATGGATCTGTATACTATGATTCCACTTGTACCCTCAAAGATTCCTCTTTTCTTTTCAAACTGAGTAGATCTATACAACAAGATCCCACCTGCAAGACCCACAAATAATATCAAAACTCCAATTATTACACCATCATAACTTGTGTTGTTAATCAATGGATAAAATAATCCAGAAAGTAATGCAAAAAATGCAACTAGGTAAATGTACTTAGATCCAGTAAGAATTTTGGATGACGTTTTATTCAATGTTGTTCGTAAATATAATTATAAAATAAGTTTTTGAAAAAATTTTCCAAAATGATTTACATCATTCCGCCCATGTCAGGCATTCCACCCATTCCAGGCATACCACCAGGCATTCCGCCTGGCATACCTCCTTCTCCTCCACCAGGTGGTGGACCGCCTGCAGATTTTTGGGTAGCAATTACATCATCAATTCTGAGAATCATGCATGCAGCTTCAGCAGCTGCAGATACAACTTGAAGTTTAACAGCGAGTGGCTCAATAATATCACTTGATTTCATATTAGCGATTTTCCCTTTCATAACATCAATTCCAGTCCATTTCTCTCCTTTCTGTTGTTTTGAGCGAAGAGTTGTAAGTGTGTCAATTGGATCCATTCCAGCGTTTTCAGAAAGTGTTAGAGGAATTGATTCTAAAGCATCAGCAAATTTCTCTGCAGCTAGTTGTTCTCTCCCTTCTAGAGATTTTGCCCAGCTTCTTATTTTTGTTGCAGCAAATGTTTCAGGAGCACCACCACCTGCAACAATTGAGGGGTTTTCCATTACATCTTTTACAACCATTAATGCATCATGAACAGAGCGTTCAACTTCGTCAACTACTCTCTGTGAGCCTCCACGAAGAAGTAAGGTAACTGATTTTGGATGTTTACAGCCTTCGACAAATACCCATTTGTCTTCTTCAATTTTTCTTTCTTCAACAACATCTGCACTGCCTAGATCTTTTTCAAAAAGATCATCAAGGTTTGTAATAATTCTGCCACCTGTTGCTTTTGTAAGTTTTGTAAGATCACTTTCTTTAATTCTTCTAACCGCAATTATTCCAGCTTTTGCTAGATAGTGTTGTGCCATATCGTCAATTCCTTTTTGACAAAAAACGACATTGGCACCAGACCCAATGACTTTGTCAACCATTGTCTTTAACATTCTATTTTCTTCATCTAGAAATGCTTTCAGTTGTTGAGGATTTGAAATGTTAATTTTTGCATCAGTTTCAGTCTTACTAATTTCTAATGCTGTGTTAATCAATGCAATTTTAGCTTCAGTAACTTTATGAGGCATACCTCCATGAACAATCTCTTTATCAAGAACAATACCTTGTATAATCTTCGAATCTTTAATAGAGCCTCCAGCCTTCTTTTCTACCTTAATATCATCAATATCAATATTGTAAATTTCGCCTTCTTTTTCTGAAACAGCAAGAACAGACTTTACAACAATTTCTGCAAGTTGATCAGAATCTTTTCTAACAAGTTTAGTTTGCATTGAGGTTTTTGCAATTTTAGTTAGAATGATTTTGTCGTTTGCAGATACTTGATCAGCAATGCTTTCAAGAAACTGTTTTGCCTTTTTTGCAGCTTTTCTGTAACCATCAACAATAATTGTTGGATGAACATCTTGATCAAGTAATAATTCAGCGTTTTCAAGTAAAGCACCTGCCAAGACAACGGCTGAGGTTGTACCATCTCCAACTTCATTATCGGTAGTTTTAGCAATTTCAACTAGCATTTTGGCTGCTGGATGTTGAACATCAATTTCTTTTAGAATGGTTGCACCGTCATTTGTAATTGTAACATCCCCTAATGAGTCAACTAGCATTTTATCCATGCCTCGTGGACCTAGGCTGGTTTGAACAATTTCAGCAATAATTTTGCATGCAGCAATGTTATTCTTTTGTGCGTCTCTGCCTTTGGTTTCTGTGCCGCCTTCCTTTAGCAATACAACTGGCATAGTACCCTTTGAAGTAGCTTGCATACCCATAGATGCAGAAACTCTAGATTCCCCTTTTATACCTTGCAGATCAGAGTGTAGATTTGATGTAGTATCGGTGTTTTTAAATTGGGAAAATCAAGTTGCAGAATATGGCCAAGTCACAAAATAAAGAGGCTTACAATAAAATTTTCACAAAATTAAAGGAACATCACAAGTGGTTTGAAAATTCAATTCCATTGATTGCAAGTGAAAATATTCCAAGTCCTGCTGTTAGAGAAGCTATAATTTCAGATTTTGGAAACAGGTATGCCGAAGGATGGCCTGGGGAGAGAGTGTATGCTGGTTGTGTCTACATTGATGATGTTGAGTTTGAATGTATGAAATTGGCCAAAAAATTATTCAAAGCAAAATTTGCTGATGTAAGACCAATTTCAGGTGTTGTTGCAAACCTTGTAGTGTATTCTGCTTTTACCAATCCAGGTGATGTAATGTTGGCACCTTCTATTCCTGCAGGTGGGCATATTTCACATGGTAAAAAAGAGCACTTTGGAACTGCTGGTCTAGTTCATGGATTAGAGATAGAGTTCTTTCCATTCGATGCTGAGGAAATGACAATTGATGTTGATAAGACAAAACAAAAAGTTGAGGTTCTAAAAAAAGATGGCCGTCTTCCAAAGATGGCAATGTTCGGCGGTTCATTATTCTTGTTTCCACATCCTGTCAAAGAATTATCAGATTTTCTAAAGAGTTATGATATACACATTAATTATGATGCAGCTCATGTTGCTGGATTAATTGTTGGTGGAAAATTCCAAGATCCTCTACGTGAGGGGACAGACACAATGACTATGAGTACTCATAAGACCTTGTTTGGACCTCAAGGAGGACTTGTTTTAGGATCTGAAGAACACGAGGAGATTATCAAAAAAGCAACCTTCCCTGGCCTTACAAGCAGCCATCACATTCATCACATGGCTGGAAAAGCAGTTGCTTTCGCAGAAGCTTTAGAGTTTGGAAAAGATTATGCGACTCAGGTTGTAAAAAATGCAAAGTCATTTGCAGAGGCTTTGAGTGATTTAGGATTCAAGGTATTAGGAGAGAAAAGAGGATTTACAGAATCACACCAGATTGCAGTTAATGTTTTAGATTATTCTGATGGTGGAAAAGTAGAAGCAGATTTAGAAAAAGCTAACATCATAGTAAACAGACAACTTATTCCAGGCGATATTAAGGCAGGAAGAAACTATTTCCATCCAAGTGGAATTAGATTAGGAGTTTCTGAAATTACACGACTTGGAATGAAAAAGAATGAGATGCAGGAAATTGCATCTATCATTAAACAGGTAATTATTGAGAAAAAGGATCCAAAGAAGATACTTGTAAAAGTTAAGGCTTTCAGAAAAAACTTTCAAAAAGTCAAATTCTGTTTTGATAATAAGTTAGGTGCCTACGAATACGTCAAATTGAGATAATTCTAGGCGTAGTCAGAAAGAAGTGATTGATCTCCTTTACTCTTACCAAATACCAATTCAATTTCATCTGATAGAGCATAAATTCGTCCTCTCTGATATTCACCGACATCATATTTGTCAACAAGTCTTTTTGCAAGTTTTAGATATTTTTCTACAGAGCCTCTGGTAATTGTGGGAATTAGTTTATGGCCACAGGTACATGTTTGAATTAAAGGCATTCGGCGGTATGATTTTCCGCAACCAGTACACCTAAAGTTTTGTCTGGCGTATGCCCTAAGATTTCCCATAATATCTGGAACAAGGTGTGTTGAAATTACATTTGAAACAATTTCTGAAGGGTTTACAACATCAATTAATTCAGCATTTTTCATTTGCATGTCAAATTTGTCAAGCATGGATCCAAGTGTAGAGTAAGCACTGCGTGATTTTGAAGTGGTTAGGGATGAAGTTGAATGTGTAAAGAAATAATCGTAAAACTGTCTTTTAGTTTCAAGGCGTGATTTAATTATTTCTACAGATGTTACATCCGATGCTTTGATCTGTTGAAGTGTGGATTCAAAAAATTCTAAAGGAAGTGACTTTGTGACTTCAAGATTGTGTGCCTGTGGTTGAGATTCATGTGGTAAAACAAGAGGTTGAATAAGTAATGGGGCATCCATTAATCCGCCTATTTTATCAGAAAGAAATTGTCTTGAGAAATTAAGCAGACTGTCCATTAGAAGCATGATAGAATCAGCATCACCATCAGCATCTCTTCTTTTTGCAGAGTGCCAGTTTGGGGTTCCAAAACAAACATGTGTTTCAGTATATCCAATGATTCGTCCTACAATTCCAACAGAAGTATGTGGGGCTAACCCAATTATTAGATGGCCTATTAACTCATCAGAATTCTTCACGTTGTAAAATGGAGATTTTCCATAAAACTTGACTAATAGAGTATCAATGTATTTGCAGGTAGAAACTAGATAGTTTCCACTGTCATAAGGAATTATCACATCTTGCATACGAAGTTCTATGGTTTGATCTGAGTTTTCAATGGGTTTCCCCTCTATATCATAAGAATACCCAAGATCCTTTAG
Organism: uncultured archaeon; assembly: GCA_950073955.1. GTDB lineage: Archaea > Thermoproteota > Nitrososphaeria > Nitrososphaerales > Nitrosopumilaceae > Nitrosopumilus. The sequence goes on from CATMRH010000006.1 coordinate 18,173, forward strand.
TTTCTCTATTGATGTCCCAATCCATGATGGTTTGAATTGAGTCAAGGGAGAATTTGTTGCATCAAATCTGACAGTTCCGTCTTTGAAGACTGTAAGTCCAAAGTTTTGACGTACAAGCCCCTTTTCCAGAGGTTCAGCAATTCTATCTTGATTAATTAGTTCTTTTACGCCTTTGAATGGCTCTTTAACACGCAACCCCATCTTTTCTTGAGCTAGTATAATTCTCGCTTTTAATGGAAATTCCTTGTGGGAGTGAGTTGATGCTTCCCGTTTACATTTTTCACAATATGGTTCATTGAGGACATCCCCACAGAAAAAACACCTATAGAAAATTGTCGTCTTAGTACCACATTTAGAGCACTTTATGCCTATAGAGGGTTCGTTACATTTGTTGCAATGTCTGTTGAATATGTTAGTAAAGAAGTGCTCATTTCTTGATGCCTTGAGAAGATCTCTGGTAGGTCCTCCTTTGTTGCTAATTGGAAATAATACATGTGTTGGGGGTTTCATTTGTCTAGCAGCTGCTTTTTCAGGTCTTCCAATTCGAACCCCGATAGAGGTTGAGAATTTGTTCTTAATTTGAATCCCGGATGATTTTGTTAGAATTTGTGGAATCGATAAATCACTAATAATTGGTTTTTCTCTAAATAATAAATTAAAGAAAATTTTTGCCTCTAGATTTTCTAATTCTATAATTTTATTTTTAACTTTATGAGGTACCCCCAATTTTTCAAGAATTTTTTTAATTTGATTCGAGTATTCAATAGATGTGTCATTGATTTTTTTTGGTTCTAAAAGTTGGCCAAGTTCTTCTGATGAGATTTTATCCCAATAATACAGATAGTGTGGATGGAGTGGAATTTGAAAATCAAGGGAAATTTTCAATGCCTCATCCAATGTGGGTATTTTGGTCAAAAATTGCTTTAGATGTTGGTCGTCAGGCTCATATTTTTGGATATTTTGTTTTAATTCCTCTATCCAGAATTCCTCAACATATCCTGAAGGAATAAGTTGAGCATTATTTTCAAGAAAGTCTCCGAATGAAATTAGAATATCTCCTAGATGTAGAATTTTTTCAATTTCATTTTTGATTTCTAATCCATGTTTAACATCTCTAATCTTTACAACATTGCCATTTTTTAGACGAACTATCGGAGTGTCAATCGAATCAACAAAGGCAATGGTTGCACCTTTTCCTGGAATATCAATTTTGATCTGTGTTCCAACAACTATGGTGTGATCCAAAATTTCACCTAGTACGGGATGAACCCCAACTGCTGCAAATCCTGTATTACATGCTCTTCCATATCTTAATCGAAATCCGCCTAACTTGTTAGGCATGGATAAGACCGATCTGCCTGTAATTACCTCACGCATTCTTTTGGCAGCTGCATCCTCCTGATTTTCACCTGTTTGAACTGCACCTTTAAGATCATTGAGCCATTCCCAACCATCTAGATTGTACTGTTCAATCCTTTTGAGAAGTTTTTTAGATCTTCCAATCAATCCGTCATTTAGGACACGTAAAGCACCCCCTCTGACCCTATCAGTTTTGATGCGAGTCATGGATTTGTGATTTACAACCTCAAATGGATCTGTTTCTACTCCATCTAATTCAACTGGGAGATTAGAAATGACATGTTCAATATCTTCATCTAAGATATGGAATTGAAAGCTACTAGCCTCTCTTTCATAGATTCGTAGTTCCTCAACAAATCTACCTGTTTCATCATCAAAGGAATTAGCCTGGTATTTTGACAGCCCAGCCGCCTTTCTAACATGGTCCGCAATTAGCATTGTTACAGCGGATTCTGTTCCTCCTGCTGAACGCATGGGTCCTGCGATTGAGACTGAAAGATATTCAGTACCATCTTTGTTTTTCTTTATCTTTACTTCACTAATTCCCTGTAAAGGTGCGATAGTTACTCCTTCAGTAACAATTGCCAACCCAACACGAACAGCAAGATCTAGTTTTTCTTCTAAGGAGGCATCAGGAAGAGAATATTTACCGAGAGCAATTTCCTTTGATAGAATTAGTGCAGAGATTTCCTTTCCGTTAATTTTTAGTAGTTCTCTAAGAGGTTCAGCAATATCAATTTCGTGCATTTTGGAAACTCGATCAGCCAAATCAAATGCAATTTTAGGCTCGATTATGCCTGAAGAGTCTACCAAACTTGATTTTGCATCTGCTGCTTTCTCAAAGATGGTAAATGTTTCAGTTGAGAGATTTGAGTAGTAATCATGGTAATAATCTGGCATCTCAATACCACTAATTCGAGAAATTGCATCATTATCAGACATAATACAGTTCTACTACTTGCTTCTTTGAATTGCTTTTGCTATTTCTTGGAGTTTCTTGATACTTCCTCCTTTTTCAAGGAATGTTCCAATAACCAAAGCATCAGCCCCTGCTTTGACCAAATTCTGAGCAGTTTTAACATCTTTAATTCCTCCACCTACAATCAAAAATCCATTAAAAGTACGCCTTACTGTCTGAACCATTTCTGGAGTTACACTTGATTTTGCACCAGAGCCTGCTTCTAAATATACAAATCTCATACCAAGGAATTGAGCAGCAAGAGCATAAGCAGCAGCAATTTTTGGCTTTTCAAATGGAATTCCTCGTGCTGAACCAATAAACCAAGCAGATGTTCCCTCACCTATGACCAAATAAGCCGTTGGAAGTGGCTCTAAACCAAATTTGAGAACACTTGGGGCTCCTAATGCTTGAGCTTGTGTGATAAAGTAGGGGTTTTCTGAGTTCATTAGTGAGCTAAATAGGATTGCATCCGCTTCAGGCACAACACCAGTAACATTTCCAGGAAATAAGATTATTGGGATTTTAATACCTTTTTTGATGCCTTTAACCACTTGGGCCATCTCAATCTGATCAGTGGCAGATGAGCCTCCAACCAAGATTGCAGAAGCACCAATCTTTTCAACATCTTTGGCAAGCTTGCTTGATGCCTCTAAATGTGATACTTCAGAATCGATTAACACAAACAATAATGCGTTTTTCTTTTTTAATTCAGATTTTAGGAATGATTCAACTTTTCCAGCCATAGTGGGCTGTTGTAGATGACTTCACTTTAAAGTTTAATTGGAATGTTGGTATACAGATTTGTATAGCTATGGCAGAGTTTCAAGAGTCTAATTTTAACAATATTATTCGTCAAATTATCAAAAAATCACTATTTACGGAACGACAAATTGAAATTATTTTAAATCAGAAGGATCTTTTGGAATCTAAGTTTTCTATAACTAAAGGAGCCTATTACAGACAAGTTGGGCAATCAAGAGAAAAATTAGTCGCGTTATTTTATTCAATCATACTTTTGCACGGTTTGGGTATTTTATTACCTGATGACATTGATGTGATATCCAAACTTTCAGAGTATGTCCGTGTGATGAATGTTGGTGATGTCTTCCCAGAAAGAGAAGAGCAGATCACTAGTGTGATAGATATGACTATTCGAAAGGCATGTAATATGTGATGTTTGTGATGATTGTAGTCAAAAGTTAGTTGAGTTGTTGTGATGATGAGTGTGATGATGTTAATCTAAAGTGTAAAACATTATTGCTCAATCACAATAAATCACAACTTGGATAGAAAATTGTGATGTTAGTAGAAATTCCTGATCCTGAAGTGATTTTGGGTGTGATTTTAGCATTCTTGGTTGGTTTAGTTGGGTTGTATGTATTCTATAAAGTACGTCCATTCATAAAATCTAGGAGTGAAATGGCTGATGTATCACAATCTGAGCGTTTAGAGTACTATGAAAAGCAGTTAATTGATATGAAAATACGTCTTGATGCTATAGAAATACAAGGAATTGAACAAAAAACAGATGACCCTAATTTGGAATTAAAACAATTCTTAGAGAAGTTAGTAAAGAATGAATCATATGAGATGGGAGTTGAGGATGTTAATCATTCTGAAGTTGTGCCTGAAAAACCAATTTCCACGCCTAGTATTTCTAGCTCAGATTATACAAATCCGGTAGACCATGTGTTGCATCTAATCACAAACAAAACTATGACATCACGTGACATACAAATCACATTAAAGAGAAGTAGGGAGCATACATCACGATTAATGAAAAAATTGTTTGATGATGGTTATGTTGAAAGAAATACTGAAACCAAACCATATACTTATTCAATTACTGAAAAAGGAAAAACAAAGGTTGATCAAGTTCAAACCAACCCTATAATTGCATAACAAGTTTCTTTAGTTTTTTAAAATAGTTTTTTATTTTTTAATTCAAATTTTTAAGGTAATTACCCAATTTTTTATTAATTATAAATTATATATATTATTAAATTATAGAAATTATATGTCAGTTCAAGAGAATGAGGTTTTAGTGAAAATTACCTCAGCCGGAACAATTTCTATTCCTAAACAGTTTAGAAAATACATGGATATTCAAAAAGGTGAGTATGTTAAGTTAATTCTTGAAAACGGCCAATTAATTATAAGAAAAATCACCATTTCTTGACTAGTTATTGGTGTTTTTGACTAATCTTAATGGTTTGATAGGTCCATACACGGCCTGTTCTAACTCTATCAATTCTTCCTTTTGATGAAAATCGTGACAGGTAGGTGGATATTACACTAAGTTTTACCGGTTCGTTGAATTCATCTTCATATTTTTCAAGAATGTTTGTAGAGGTAAATTTACCCATAGGGAAGAACTTGTCCACAACATGCCAAATTTTTGAGCCTACCGAGTCCATATTAGTCACTTCTTGTTCATCCTCGATATTCATCAAGTCCATCATTTCGAATATTTTGAGAACCTTATCTCTGGTAACATTACCCTCTATTTTGATGTCATAGCGTGCACCATCAGAGTCCTCCATATCTATTCGAATACGTTTTTTAGCCATCTTTAAGATCTACAGGATCAGGTGTTAACAGTTCAAATGATCCCAGAATGTTTGTTAACTAGGTGCTTTGTTAACATTGACTGCCTAACCCACGCCTAGGTAAATTTGTGTTATTAACAACATACCTTGAACAACCATCCCTTAATTATGTAGTTCTTATGCCTAGAGTGGAAATGGTGGGGTCAATTCTAACTCATTCACAATGTTAACATCCATCTTAACGCCTGGAATGGTAATAACAGGGTCAAAATGGGTTTTTTGGAAAATATCTTAACAGGTAATTAACAACATGTTAACTCAAAGGTAAATTTAGGCAAAACCCACACACCAATCTTTCCAGTTTATTTTTTTTAATTTTTTTTTAAAAAAAGAAAAAAAAATTAAAAATAATTAATAATAAACTAAACTAGAGTT
>CATMRH010000007.1 GCA_950073955.1 uncultured archaeon
GATTGAGATCAGGATATAGAGTTACAGTTTTGTAAAAGTTACCACCAGAGATAGTAACTATAATTTGTCCAGGTTGAAAATATGGTTTATAAACAAAAACTTCTTCAGAAACACTCCCTGAAATAATTGCTACATCACCAAACAGATAGGAAGATTTTTCTGACGAAACTGTTACAGTAATTTCTGTTGATTCTTGTATTTCTACCAGTTTTCCATTTGATAAACCTGATGTAGATTTTAGAAATTTCCAATCATCATAACTGTCCAAGTCATAACCATCATAGATTCTCTGCCAAGATGTAAAGTCATTTTGAATATCAGAAATCACAGGAGTTTTATCAATAACAATTCCATTTTCGTCTCTAAGTTCAACAGATTCACCAATATCTGTAAACCATAAAGTTTGATATTGATATGTCAAAAATTCTCCAGACTTAATTGTTGTGCCAGAAGAAATGGTCATTGTTTTTTGGAGAATAGTTGTAGATGCAATTTCCCAATCACCTAAATCAATATCAGAATCAGTAGGATTGTAAAGTTCAACCCATTCATTTACATTTACTGAATCATCTCCAGGAGGGTTAATGTCTACCTCATTAATTACAACATTATCATAATTTGTCTGAGCATATGCAGGAACTATAAAACCTACAAGTAAGAAAATAGAAAATACAATTGATATGTTCCGATTCATTGCTGTTTCCTTATTTGTTTGACTAAAGGAGTCATTTTAGAATGAAATTGAGGAAAAGTTGAGCTTATTGTTAAAGTTGACCTCAGAAATTCAACTCTATGGGTGTTTTTCATGCGTGAAATAGGTATTTTTTAGCATATATGAGATCCGTAGGAATCATTCTGGAATAACAGAAAGAGTTTGGAATCAAAGTCACATTAATGGTTAATCTAAAAAACTCTCACCACATTTTTCACAGTTTGTCTCCACCAATACTTGATCAGTGTTTTTGTCTATTCCTTCTAGACCATCAGAAATGGATTTCATCAATATTCATGATTCAGAATTTGGTTTTATGCCTCAGTATGTATCATTTAGAAATTACAAGATAAGTGAGCCTAAAATAGAACAAAAATTAATGCCCGGGATGAAGCTTTATTTGACACTAATCTATGCATGCTAATCACAATTTGGGCATTTCTTATTGATTATTTTAGAGCCGCATTCCATACAGATTCCTTCTCCCACATCTCTTTCAATTGATTGTTTTCTCTTTCCAACATACACTTTAATTCCAAAATACATGATTACTACTATAAGAGCCGCATAAACAGGTGCCATGAATGGCGTCAAGCCAATCATAAAAAGCAAAAGCCCCACAATCAAAAGTATATCTCGTCTTTCAAATTTCAATTAAATCTAGACATCATAGAATTGATAAAAACATGCCGGAGCTCAGAGCCATTAGTTTACTTCATTTCAAAGTCATTACTCTAACTCTTCTTCATTGCTCGGCAGTAGCACTGCGTAACAATTTGATAATAAGATAATGATTAGTGGTGGGATCGGCGAGATTCGAACGCGCGACCTCTGCGTCCCAAACGCAGAATCATACCAAGCTAGACCACGATCCCAGTAAATTCTAAAAGTTGCCCAATTTAAGCTTCACAGATGCGAATTATTCGAATCTTTTTACTTATACTTGCTAAATTAGGTCAAATCGTAATGGAAGATTCTATAGAAGAATAATCTACAACGTGAAAATAATGCCCATCGATATTCCAGATTTACTAAAGCACAACAAGTCTAAAATCATATAATTTTTAAGGCTAAAAGAACAAAAGCTCAGTGTAGTGCTTCAGCAAAAAAAGGTTTTAAAAGTAAAAAGAAATGTTAGAATCTATTTTCCATTGAATGTTTATGGCATTGATGAAAAATGTTAACAACAATCTTAGTTGGCTCAAGCGGAAGCGGCAAGTCAACCCATGCCAAAACTTTAGGTCAGGTAATTTGTTCTACAGACAAATATGTCGAAGAACAGGCAAGAATACTTGGAGTAACTTACGATAAAGCATTCAAGATGTCACAGTCAATCGGCATATTCAAGAAATTTACTAAGTGCTTTTACGAGGACATCGATTACTGTGTAAGAAACAACAAGGATTTTGTGATTGACAGAACTAACTTGAGCTCTGAAATGAGGTGCAGTCTTATTTCGAAACTCAGGGGAATGGCAAGAAAATATGGAAAAACAATCATCATCAAAGGAGTGTACTTTGTTACTCCGAAGAATGTTATTTGGCAGAGATTGGAACATAGAAAGAATATTGAAAACAAATCAATCTCTGTAATGCTTATCGAGGAACAAATCAAAAAATATGAACTGCCCACAATCGAGGAAGGATTTGATTACTTGATCAAAAAATTATGAAATCTGAATATACTGAAGATTGACTTTTCAAAGTTAGAACTCAATGCAAGAAATTTGTCCACATAACAAGCTAAGTCAAGTCTTCAGATAATCATTTTAAAGGCACTCAAAAGATCAAAAATGTGCAAATTGAGGATTATGTCAAAGCAGGAAAGATTGCTGCTGAAGTAAGAGAATTAGTCAGAGTGAAAGACTGGATTGGAAAAACAGTTTATGAAATTTGTGAACAAGTTGAAGGGGAGATTAAAAAAAGAGGAGCAAAATGTGCGTTTCCAGTAAATACTAGTATTAATGAAGTGGCAGCTCACTATACTGCAGAACCAAATGACCAGATTACAATCAAAGATACAGACTTGGTAAAAATTGATTTAGGTGCACAAATCAACGGATACATTGCAGATACAGCAGTTACAGTTTGTTATGATGCACAATTTGATGGATTAGTTCAAGCAGCCGAAGAAGCATTATCAAATGCAATGTCAATGGTAAAAACAGGAGTCAAAGCTAGCGATATTGGACGAACTATTGAAACTACAATTAAACAAATGGGATTCAAACCAATTGCAAATCTTAGCGGTCATTCATTGGGTCAATATACAATTCATGCTGGAAAATCTATCCCAAACATTTGGTCAATTGGTGGATTTTCACTTTCAGAAAATTCCGCATATGCATGTGAACCATTTGTTACAACAGGTCAAGGAGGAGGGTTTGTCAGAAATGGTCAGATAAAAAACATTTTTGCAATAAACTCTAGAAAGAAAACAAAAAATGCAGAAGCAGATAAGTTACTTGATTTTATTTGGGAGAATTTCAACATGTTGCCATTTGCATTAAGATGGATAACAAAAGAATGGGAAGAAAAGAGAGCAAGAGAATTACTAGGAATTTTGATTAAGAAGAAAGCAGTGCAAGCTTATCCTATCCTTATTGAAGTAAATGAGCAAAGAGTTGCTCAAGCTGAACATACCTTCATTCCAAATGAAAATGGAGTGACTGTAACAACTATTGCTCAATAGTTTCGCCAAATATTTTTTCAATATTTGTCATTCCATCACATGAAGTACATTTTGAGGATTTGGTAAATAAAACATCACCTTCGGCAAATTTTCTTTTTCGTAACATTCCACATTTTGTACATTTTTCAACAGTATATGCAATAGTGATTTTTTTCTTAGAGAATATCATTGAGGCACTCCAGCAGTATTACCCACACCAATTATCACCACAGATTGACCCTGTTTGGTATTTTCTTGAATCATTTCATAAACTTGTAAGCGCACATCATCAGCTTGATTAGCAATTTCTTTTGTCATCAAGGTTATTGCTTCCTTAACCGATTGTTTAACCACTATAGAAAATACTGGGATGTTATTTTTAGCTGCAATTGCTTCAATTTGAAATCTCTCAACTCCAATTCCACCAATCGCTGCACCGAAACCTTGGGCAATAGATGCAGAGTCTTCACCTTCCATTTTTAATGCAGCGTCAACCATAATTATTGCATCAAGTTTGTTAATAGAAACAATTATTTCTAATGCATCAGCAGGCCTTCCTACAGTAGAACTTGGTCCTTCTGCTTTTAAAAGAAACAATTTCCTAGTCTCAAATTCAGTTTTTGCGAGAACAGTTTGAAATGCAACTGTTTCTTTTTCACATTCCAACATCATTTTTCCAACAACCATTGAACCTATTCCATCTCCAACAGGTTGTCCTGCTTTAAATGCAGGAATTGCTTCTTTCATTGCCTCGGCTTGCTCCATTACAAAAGGTAGAATCATCTGTAAAGGTAGAATTAGTGGATAGTTGTTTTGTTTTTTTGCAGTTAAATACATGTGATTAACTATTTTGTAAATCATTTGTAATGAAGAAGCTATTTCAAGTATAGTTTGTATTTTAGTTAATTCAAAATCACTGATTTCTGAAAAAAGTGATTTTACATGTTCTCTTGTATAATCTTCTCTTGACCTAATCGTATGTCTTACTTTGTCAACTATGCCATTAGGATCCATGTCTACAGGCAAAATGGTAAAGTAATCCAAAAATCTGTCGATTTTTTTTATTGGATCATCTTTAGGTTTCAAAGTTTTTGTGATATAGTCAATTAGTTCTTTTCTTGATTCTACTTTAAAGCCATCAAGTTTTTTAAGTCCTTTTTTTATTTCACTAGAAGTAATGTAAAGTTGAATTCGTTGTCCATAAAACACAAAGAGGATTATCGGAATTATCCAGATGAGCATCATAATTGGATTTGTGTCGTCACTCATCGCAAACAGCTGATCAAAATCAAAATTTGTAAAATTCACTAAACTCAACATTTGTCAGATCTAAATTAAATCATTCGTCCAAGTCTTCGCAAAGCAAAATAGTGACGAGTGCTTTTATTATAGTTTAGAGAGAGAAAACCAAATATGCCACAAACAAAACCTATTGTAAGCATAGAAAACGTTGTAGCTTCAGCAGATGTATATCAAAAGATGGACTTGAACGAAATCACCAGAACATTTTCAGGTGTAGAATATCATCCTGATAATTTTCCTGGCCTAGTTTTTAGAATAAAGACCCCTAAAACTGCAACATTAATTTTTACATCAGGTAAAATGGTGTGTACCGGTTCTAAATCTTCAGATTTGGCAAGAAAGGCAGTAAAGACAGTTGTACAAAAACTTCGCAAGGGAGGAATTCCAGTAAAAAAAGAGGCTACTGTGACAATTCAAAATATTGTAGCTTCAATTAATCTAGGTGGAAAAATCCATCTGGAACAAGCAGCAAGAACACTACCAAGAAGTATGTATGAACCAGAACAATTTCCAGGGCTCATCCATAGAATGTTAGACCCGAAGACAGTGATTTTATTATTTTCCTCAGGAAAACTTGTTTGTACTGGTGCTAAAAAAGAGTCAGATGTTTACAGGTCTGTAAACAACTTACATGCATTATTAGAAGAAAAAGAATTAATGATTTATGAATAGTCCTATTTAATAGGACTTCCTAAAGGAACATCTTCATTTACTGTCAACCAAAATGGTTTATCGTCAACATCAGCTGCCAACAACATTGCATTAGATTCAATTCCTGCCAACTTTTTTGGTTCTAGATTTGCAATGACAATAACAGTTTTTCCTACAATATCCTCTGGTTGATAGTATTGTGCACCACCAATAATCACATCGCGTATATCATCATTTCCCAAATCAATCCTTCCTTTAACAATTCTAGATTTTCCTTCAATAGGTTCAGCTGCAATAATTTTTGCAACTTTAATGTCTAGTTTTGCAAAATCATCATATGAGACATTTAGCATAACAGACCCTAATTTTTCCTGTTAAAATGAATTTCGAATTTATTGTAGGTCTTTTTTGTCTAATCCACTTGTTTCAATTTCATATTTTAGAGCAGCTGGAAGTTCTGGGTACTTTTTGTTAACGAGTACAATAATTTGATCTTCTGGAACATTGACTTTTTTTAACAATTTACCGCGTTGATGAGCGTATGCATTTTTCCAAAAGCCACCACCATCAAAAGTTCCAATTTTTGGCATGTATTTTGAGGGTTTCATTTTCATTCAAATTAATTGACTGTGATGGAAGAATGGCAAATGTCATTGGAACTGGAGTTACTGTTCCGGATTTTAGGCATGTTGCCCACCACAGTCTATTTGGAATCAAATAGGGTTCTAATATATTTAATGCGGAACAAATGTTCGTAGAATATGGCATCAATTGAAGTCGAAGTAGAAATCAATGCTACAGTTAACAAAGTTTGGGATGTTGTTTCAGATATTGATAACGAACCAAAATTTTGGAAAGGAACTAAAGAAGTCAGAAACTTGTCTAAAGATGGAAACGTAGTAAATAGAGAGATCACAATAGCATTTAGAGATCAAAAATGCCTGCAAGAAGTAAGACTTGAACCTAAAGAAAAGATACATGCAAAATTTACAAAAGGCATTATAAGTGGAGAAAAAATCATATTGCTTTTTCCTAAAGATGAAAAAACCATACTTCGTACAGTGTGGGACATAAAACTAACAGGTATGATGGGGATGTTTACAGGCATGATTAAAAAACACATCAAGAGTGGCACTGAGCAAGCAATGCAAAGTATCAAAGAAGAAATCGAGAGATAAATTCATGGAATTAATCATAGATGTTTTTAATTATACACTAACTGCAATTCTAATCGGCGTTTGTGGAGCTTGGGTATTTCTTATCAGATCCATGGTTAATTCATTTAGATTTACACCATATCTTGACAAATTTGAAAATACTTCAAAATCATATCCCAAGGTTTCAATTATTCTTCCAGCAAGAAATGAAGAAGAATTTATCAGTAAATGTTTAGATTCGTTAATTAACCAAGATTATGAAAATTATGAAATTATAGTTATTGATGATTCGTCAGATGATGCAACAGGTAAAATAATTTCAGAGTATGCAGAAAAATATTCTAAAATAATCCCAGTTGTTGCAAGACCTAAACCAGAAGGATGGATAGGTAAAAACTGGGCATGTATGGAAGGATATCGAAAAGCAACAGGAGAACTCTTGTTGTTCACTGATGCAGATACAAATCATTCTAAAAATGTATTATCACTTGCAGTAGCACACTTGATTTCATTTAATTTAGATGCGTTATCTGCAATTCCAAAAATGCTGACGTTTGACTTTTGGACAAAGATTACACTTCCAATGATTTCTACATTTTTACATACTAGATTTTCAGCATTGAATGTTAACAATCCATCAAAAAAAACTGGTTATTTCTTTGGAAGTTTTTACATCTTGAAAAAGAAGACATACGAAAAAGTTGGCATGCATGAAGGAGTAAAGCATGAAATTATTGAAGATGGTGCACTTGGAAAAAAAGTAAAAGGATTGGGATATAAAATGAAGATGGTAAGAGGAGAACATCTAATTGGTGCTGTTTGGGCTCGAGATGGAAGTACTTTATGGAATGCGCTAAAAAGACTAATGGTTCCATTATATCTTCAAAATGGAAAAATTGCAGTTGGTATTTTCTTTGCTGTATTATTTTTGTTGTTTATTCCATTTCCGATATTTACCGTATCTGTATCATTACCAATAAAAACCACATCTGCAAACATACTTTGTATAACTGCGGCAATTGCTTCAATTCTAATTTACATAGGTGCAATAATTGAGGCGAAAGTTGGACTTGAATTAAGATTTGTTTATGCATTATTTGCACCGCTAGGAAGTTTAGTAGTAGTTTTAGGATTTTTGTGGGGACTGCTTCAAGCAAAGAGCACATCTTCTGTTACACGGAAAGAAAGAAGTTATTCACTGAAAGATCATACTCAAAGTTCAATCAGCGTATAGCAAGCCTTTTAGATAGAAAACGGAGAATAAAAAATCTCATGAACAAATCAGGCGTGTTTGTAGGTGGGGTCACAGGAGCTATAATTGTTATTGTCATGTTTGTGGCATTATTTGTTTCACCACCAGAATTAATTAAACCAGAGATTGTTGTAAGTAACGGCCATACAACAAGTACAGTTGGAGAAGTAACCCCACTTTATTCAAAGAATTTATCATTAATTGAGATTTTTGAAAAATCTGAATCAGGAGTAGTAAGAGTTAATGTGCAAAGAAATGAAACAGAGGAACAAACAAATGGGTTAGGTTCAGGTTTTGTTTTTGATAAAAAGGGGCATATAATTACAAATGCTCACGTTGTTGATGAAGCAAAAAAGGTTGTAGTTACATTTCTTGATGGTAGATCATATAATGCAGAAATTATTGGAACAGATGAGTTTACGGACCTTGCAGTAATCAAAGTCAATGCAGATTCTACATTGTTGCAACCACTATCACTTGGTGATTCATCTAATCTCAAAGTAGGAGAATCAATAGCTGCAATTGGAAACCCATTTGGATTATCAGGTTCTATGACTTCAGGAATAGTAAGTCAATTAGGAAGATTACTTCCATCAGGTTCTGGATATTCTATTCCAGATGTAATTCAAACTGATGCTGCCATCAATCCTGGAAATTCAGGGGGGCCGTTACTTAACATGAGAGGGGAGGTAGTGGGCATAAACACTGCAATTCAATCAACAACAGGTGAATTTACAGGAGTAGGATTTGCAATACCATCACAGACTGTTGTCAAAATTATTCCAGCCCTAATTGAAAAAGGAGAATACAAACACCCATGGATTGGAATCTCAGGTCGGGATATCGATCCAGATCTAGCAAAAGTTTTGGGCCTAAAAGATGCAGTAGGATTTTTGGTAATTACAGTTGTTGAAAATAGCCCAGCTTCTAAAGCTGGGTTAATGGGGTCTGAAAAAACCACCGAAGTTGAAGGAGTCAATTATTCAATTGGTGGAGACATAATTTTATCAGTAGATGAAATTGAAGTTAGAAAGATTGCAGATATTTTGATATATCTTCAAAGAGCAAAATCGGTGGGAGATGATATGGTTTTAGAAATTCTAAGAGATAATAGAACAACAAATATCACAGTTATTCTCCAAGAAAGACCAAATGGGAATTAGTGCAATACAAGCATAAATACTTCTAATCAAGAATCCTTTCTGTTGAGCAATCTTGTGTTAAACTCTGAGATTTTAAACAATGTTTTAGAGAATAAAATAATTTCTCGTCAAGACATTATGGAGATTTATCAAAATGCAGTAGAAGATTCTAGTGAGCTTTTTTCAGTTGCACAAAATTTGAGAAAAAGATTTAAAAAAGATTCAGTTACATTTTCAAAAAAAGCATTTTTCAACATTGTCAATCTCTGCAAAGATACTTGTTCTTACTGCACATACAAAGCTGAACCAGATGAGAAAAAACTATCTTTGATGTCAAAACAGCAAATATTAGAATTATTACAACTTGCAAAAAAATACAGATGTGTTGAAGCACTTTTTGTTACAGGTGAGCGACCAGAACAGAAATATCAAGAAGCAAGAGATTGGCTAAAGGAAAATGGATTCAAATCAACTGCTGAATATCTTATTCATGCATCAGAGTTATCATTAGAATTAGGATTATTCCCACATACAAATGCAGGTAATCTGAATTTGGAGGAGATGAGAGAGTTGAAGAAAACAAATGTGTCAATGGGAATAATGCTTGAAAATGTCAGTGAAAGATTAACAGAAAAAGGAATGCCACATTATTTGGCTGCAAGTAAAAGACCAAAAGCAAGATTAGAAGTATTAGAAAATTCTGGAAAGTTAGGAATTCCAATGACAACAGGACTTCTGGTAGGGATTGGTGAGACAGCAGAGGAGATTATTGATTCAATTTTAGCAATAAAACAGTTGCACCAAAAATATGGAAATATTCAAGAAGTAATTTTGCAAAATTTTCAGCCAAAACCAGATACAATAATGAAGAATACACCATCAGCTGATGAAAAATATTTCAAAACAATTGTTGCGTTATCAAGAATCATCATGCCAGAGATGAACATACAGATTCCGCCAAATCTATCCCCAAAATCATATCAAAGTTTCTTATCAGTTGGAATAAATGATTGGGGAGGGATATCACCGTTAACTCCGGATTTTGTTAATCCAGAATTTTCCTGGCCAGAAATTGACAAAGTAGATGAAAATTCAAGAAATGCAGGATTTGAATTAAAGTGTAGATTCCCAATATATCCGGAATTCTTTTCTTTTGTTAGTAAAGAGTTAAGAGACAAGATGTCAGTTATTGAAAATGGGGAAGGATTGGTAAAAGAGGAGTATTGGAGATGACAAGTAACATAGATTCGCTTTTTAAAAATGCAGACCCTATAGTATCCATAATCCTTAACAACGCATTATCAGACAAGGAGATTTCTGTAGAAGATGGTGTTACATTATACAATACAACTGGAATTGACTTTCATCTAGTAGGGTTAGTTGCAGATGAAATTAGAAGAAGAAGAGTTGGGGATATTGTATCATATGTAGTTAATAGAAATATCAATTTTACAAATGTCTGCATAAAACAATGTGGATTTTGTGCGTTTAGTAGAGATTTCAGAGAAGAAGAAGGATATTTCTTACCAACTGAAGAGATTGTACGAAGAGCAAAGGAGGCACATCAATTAGGAGCAACCGAAGTCTGTATTCAAGCAGGATTGCCACCAGATATGGAAGGGGATTTGTATGAAAACATATGCAGAGAAATCAAAAAAGAGATTCCAGACATCCACATTCATGGGTTTTCCCCTGAAGAGATTCTATATGGAGCAACAAGATCAGAGACCTCAATTGAAGAATTTCTAAAAAGAATGAAAGAAGCTGGGGTAGACACACTTCCAGGAACATCTGCTGAAATTCTTGATCAGAAACTCAGAGATAAGATTTCACCAGGCAGAATCAGTGTAAAAAATTGGGAGAAGGTTATCAAGACTGCTCACAAAATGGGAATCAATACAACATCAACTATGATGTTTGGTCATGTGGAAACACTTGAAGACAGAGTGAAACATATTGCAAAACTGAGAGAAATTCAAAAGGAAACAGGAGGATTTACAGAATTTGTTCCCCTAAATTTCATTCCGGATGAAGCACCAATGTACAAGCATCAGTTACATGAAGGAATAAGAGATGGGGCAAGTGGAAATGATGTTTTACTTACACATGCAATTGCAAGAATTATGTTGAATAATTCTATTAACAATCTTCAGATGTCATGGGTAAAAGAAGGGCAAAAGATGTCTCAATTATTACTGATGTGGGGAGCAAATGATTTCGGAGGAACACTGATCAATGAGAGCATATCAACATCTGCAGGTTCAGAGCATGGTCAGTTATTAAGACCAAAAGAAATTAGGAGACTGGTAAAAGAGATTGGAAGAATTCCAGTAGAAAGAGATACCAATTATAAAATTCTAAGAAAGTTTGACAATGAAATTGAAAGTGAGCTTGACAAAGTTACAGACACTTCTCGATTCGGATCATATGTAGAATTAATTAAAATTAACAAATTCAATTATAAAAATCCAAGGAGAAAATAATTGTCTGCCTTAGATAAGGCATTGAATCATTCAAAGAACATAGGGATCAATGAATGTGAGATAGTTATCGTAAAAAAAAAGATCACCACTGTTAGAATCACAGACTCTGAGATTGCTGAAATTAAGCAAAATTTTAGTGAAGATTATGGCATAAGATTAATTCATGACAAAAAAATTGCATCAATTCAAACAACCAACCAGCAAGACATAGAGAAGGCAATCAATAATGCATTTAAAACATCATCTAATCTTAATGCGAGGGATTTTTGGGGAGGATTACCACATGACACAGCCCTCAAACAACTCGATGGAACATTTGATGAAAGACTAGAGAAGATTTCCGGTACGGAAGTAATGGATATCGTACAAAATATGATAAATTCAGCAAATAATGATATGGTAAATACGATTACAGGATCGCTAAACATAGTTTCAGAAAATTTTGAGATAGCAAATTCTAATGGATTGTATCTAAATGACAAGGCCACATACATTTCAGGAATTATTAATGCAGAATCAGAATATGGAACCTTGCCAGTGTCAGGAATAGGCCACGCAAGTGGTAGAACACTATCAAATTTTTCCGCAGAACAAGTTGGAAATGACGCAAAAATTATGTGTATTGAATCAATAAATCCACAAAAAATTGATTCAGACAACTATTCTATAATTTTTGAACCATATTCAGTAGGAGAATTATTAGCGTTTGTTGTTGCAGCAAATTTTAATTTTAAAACATTTTCAGAAAAGAAAAGTTGTTTTTCAAATAATTTTGAAGAGAAAATAGCAATAGAGCAACTTAGTTTAATTGATGATCCTCACATCTCAGAAGGTATTGGAACAAAATCTGTAGATGATGAAGGAACAGAAACTAAAAAAAGGAATTTGATAGAAAAAGGAATTTTTAAGAATACTTTTTCGAATCTTTTTGATAGTTACAAAGAAGGAAAACAATCTTCTGGTAATGCGTCTAGATCAGGTTCACCCATGGGAAGAAGTTCTGAACCAATACCAATGTCAGCACCACATAATCTTAAGATAAGTCCAGGAGACATTTCTCAAGAAGACATGATCAAAGATACAAAACATGGATTAGTAGTTGGAAGGTTATGGTACACATATGCAGTAAATCCAATTAAAGGAGATTTTTCATGTACAGCAAGAAGTGGTGTAAGAATTATTGAAAATGGAGAGATAGATGGACCTGGAAAATCAGTGAGAATAATTCACAACCTTCCGACTATGTTGAAAAATATTTCAGAAATTGGAAACAATCCAAAAAATGTAATTCAATGGGCATCACTTCCATCCATTGTCCCGTCACTGAAAGCTGAAAATATTATGGTAAATTCTATCTAAAGGCCAAATTTAGGCATGAATTACTTGAAAAAGGTGACTGCAAGATATACAACATAGCCAATAGCCAAACATATTCCCATACCTCTATTGATAATTCCAGTTTTTAGGGCAATTAGTAACGAAAGACCAAAGATTATCATTATTGCATAATCAACATAAACATCAGAGCCAATCATCACACCGCCAAGTGCAGCACCAACTCCCATTATCATCAAAATGTTGTAAATATTACTTCCAATAATAGTTCCAATGCCGATATCGGTGTGACCCTTTCTAACTGCAATTACCGATGTTATTAATTCTGGAAGAGATGTTCCAATTGCAATTACTGTTAATCCAATAATTTTTTCTGATAATCCAAACTCTTTTGCTAAAATTATAGCATTATCAACTGTGAGAATTGCGCCAACATACAAAAGTGCAACACCTATTCCAATTAGTCCTATAGATTTTAGATATATGTTCTTTTTTCCTTTTTCAATTTTCTCTTTATTTTCTTCTCTTTGTTTCATTGCATCTTTGTATGTATAAAATGCAAACACCCCCAATCCACCAAGTAACAATATTCCATCATACTGAGAAATCTCACCATCAATTGAGAGTAAAACAAGTAAAAAAGAAACTCCTAACATAATAAAAATTTCTTTTCGTAAAACAGATTTTCTTACTACAAGAGGAGCGAGAATTGCAGCTATGCCAATTACCATTCCAATATTTGCAATATTACTTCCAATAACATTTCCTAAAATAATTGCACTGTGTTCTCCTGCTGCAGCAATACTAGCAGCAAGTTCTGGAGTTGAAGTACCATACGCTACAATAGTCATTCCAATTACAAGATTACTAATTCTGAATTTTTTTGCAATAGTAACACTACCACTTACTAACCAATTCCCACCAAAACATAACAATGCTAGCCCAACTACTGTTAGTATTACACTTACTGCTACTTCCACAAAGAACTTTCAGATTTTGATAGTTTAAAGGAGATTATTCACTATAAATTCACAAACCTAACAATTGCAATAAACCTGAACTTATCTATTGAAATTCAGGTGTAAAAAAATCAGCTGGATAGATCAACAAAGCTCAAGTTAAAGACTAATAAAGTAATGTACGGTACTATACAGTATGATGCGAACAAGACTAACATACGTGCCACTAGAAGTGGCAGATCAATTCGAAGATTTTATCATAGAAAGAGACGAAGAAGTACTTGATGCAGTAAAAGCAAGAACTAGGGATTACAGCACACTATCTCTATTGAAGTTGTTGTATCAGCTTAAAGCGAATCCTATGACGTTTACAAATTTGTATTCAAGGTCAAAGATCAGAATGAAAAAGTCATTTCTGAATTATCTACATTTGTGTGTGGATTACAACTTTATCAGAAAAGAACCAGTAGGACCAAATATGATCTATTCAATTACAGACAAGGGACGAACTATGTTGAATCTCTTTATTCATAAAGGTAATTAGACAGAAAAAATCGACGTAAACTGTGCAGAAAGAATTTCCTGAAGCAGAAGTCTTTGAGACAAAGAAAGTAAAATTAAAGAATCCAATAATTTTTGCAGGTTTTGTCGGAGCAGGTCTTGTTGGTCCTGTTGCAATTAATCACATTATTAAAAAATTAAAAATGGAGCAGATTGGAGTGATGAGATCAAAATATCTTCCCCCATCAACAGTTTTCATGAGAGGAAGATTACGTCATCCATTTAGATTTTATGCAAACCAAGACGGAACAATCTGTGCAATAATTTGTGAGATAACATTGAAGATGGAAGGACTGTACTGTCTTGTCTCATCAATTTTAGATTGGGCAGCAGAAAAAGGATCTAAAGAAATTGTAATCCTTGATGGAGTTGCAAGTATTGAACATGATGACAAGGCATACTGTGCAGCTGAAGAAGATCTAGTAAGAACAATGGCAGACAAAGACATCAGTATGATTCCTCAGGGATTTATCACAGGTATCCCAGGTGGTATACTAAACGAATGTCTAGTAAGAGAAATTCAGGGTTTAACTCTATTGGCAAAAGCAAACAAGGCAGCACCTGATTCTGCCGCGGCAGCAACTCTGATTGATGCATTGAATCGATTCTATGAAATGGATATAGACACGGCAGAGCTTAAAGAAAATAAAGAGAAAATTAATTCAGAATTTGGTGAACTGTCTCAGAAATATGTAGAACATAGAGCAGAAACATCTGGAATGTACATGTAATCTAAACAATAGGCAAATTCTTATTCACAGCACAAACGCATCAAATTATGGCTCTGACTTACAAAAAAGCAGGCGTAGACATATCTAAAATTAAACAAAGCCAGGCAGCAATTGGTAAATTAATTGCATCAACTCACAAAATTCAGAAAAAAGCAAAGATAACACACGGATTTGGGCATTATGCAGGAATTGTAGAGATTCCAGGTGGAAAACTTTTGGCCACACATACAGATGGTGTAGGAACTAAAGTAGTAATTGCAAATATGATGAAAAAATATGATACAATAGGAATTGATTGTGTTGCAATGAATGTTAATGACATGATCTGTATTGGTGCAACGCCAATCTCATTTGTAGATTATATTGCTGCAAACAAAAATGATAAAAAATTATTTAAAAAAATTGTACAAGGTTTAGTAAAAGGTGCAAAAAAAGCAGTAGTACCTATTGTAGGAGGAGAAACTGCAATTATGCCGGATTTAATTTCAGGTAAAGGGTTTTCATTTGATTTAGCTGGAATGGTTTTAGGATTAGTTTCAAAAAAAGAATTAGTTTTAGGGAATAAAATAAAATCAGGAGATGTAATTATTGGTGTAAAAAGTTCTGGGATCCATTCAAATGGTTATTCACTTGCAAGAAAAGCTTTGTTAACAAAATATTCTTTGAAAGACAAGATCAAAGGAGTTGGTGTATTAGGGAATGCATTGCTTACTCCTACAGAAATTTATGTAAAACCAGTTTTAGAAGCAAATCAAAAATGCAAAGTGAATGGTTTAGCGCATATCACTGGCGGTTCATTCACAAAACTATTACGGTTAAAAAATATCGGATATGAGATCGATGCATTGCCAAAAATTCCACCCATTATGAGTCTGATCGAAGAACAAGGAGTAAAATCTGAAGAGATGTACAAGACGTTTAACATGGGTATTGGTTTTTGTTTGATCTCACCAAAAAATCAAGTTAAAAAAATAAGAAAAATCTTCAAAAGACATAGAATGACTACATATGAAATTGGTCATGTGAGTAAAAAGAAAGGTGTCTTTGTAAACTCGAAAAAAATAGCATAAATAGGCTCAATTAATAATCAAAACCGAGCAAGATTAGAATGCTGCAAACAAAAATGATGCCAATAATTGGAATTGCGATGGTTGGCATAGTCGTTATGCTGTTCACATTGCCGCAAATGATTGGTTTAGAGTTTACAATTGCAATGGCGTTGACCATGTCAGTTTTGATGGGAATTTATGTGATTTTGGTGACTGAGGTGATCCACAGAACAGCACTTGCGATGGTTGGTGCACTTATCATTCTCATTATTCTAATTTACACGGGCCTAATTCCTGCACATGATAGTGTTGATTTTGTAATAGGATCCATCGATTTCAACACAATTGGATTGCTTTTAGGAATGATGATAATTGTTGGAATTCTTGGAGAGACAGGAGTTTTTCAGTATATAGGAATCAAGGCAGCGAAACTGGCCAAGGGAAATGTTTGGAAGCTCATGTTATTGTTGTCAGTTATTACAGCAGTCGGTTCTGCATTTTTGGACAATGTTACCATGATTCTTCTAATGGTTCCTGTAACCATCTCTGTTGCAAGAGTTCTGAACATAAATCCAATATCTATAATTCTTGCTGAAATTTTTGCATCAAACATTGGAGGTGCCTCTACTCTTATTGGTGATCCTCCTAACATCATGATAGCATCTGCTGCGAATCTTGATTTTATGAGTTTTGCATACCACATGACCCCAGAAGTTATTATTACATTTTTAGCATCATTAGTGATTCTTAAAATCTTGTTTAGAAAAGACCTCAAACAAAAGCCTGAGAATGTTGAGAAACTTATGCAAATTGATGAGAGAAAGGAAATCAAAGATTTTGCACTACTCAAAAAAAGTGTGATAGTCCTTCTTGGAGTAGTTATTGCATTTATGTTCCATGGAGTTTTAGATATCGAGGTTTCAATTATTGCATTGGCCGGAGCTGCAATTCTTTTGGTAATTACAAAAATTCATCCAGGAAAAGCATTTGTTCATGTAGAATGGACTACCTTGATGTTTTTCGCCGGATTGTTCATTATTGTATCAGGTGTTGAATTAACAGGGGCACTGGAACTCTTTGCACATCAAATAGTTACAGCGACTGGAGGTAATTTTGCAGCAACGGCGGTCATGATTATATGGTCATCAGCATTTGCTTCAGCATTTGTTGACAATATACCTTATACTGCCACAATGATTCCAATAATTGAAAACATTTCACTAGACCCAAACATAGCAAGTTACTTAGAACCTCTCGATTTCAATCCTTTGTGGTATGCATTAGCAATAGGTGCAGATTTTGGTGGAAATGGAACTCTAATTGGTGCTAGTGCAAATCTTGTAGCCATTGGAGTTATGGAAAGGCACGGTTATCACATGGCGTTCAGAGATTTCATCATAAAAGGAATGCCATACATGATTGCAACAACAGCAATTGGTACAGGAGTATATCTAGTGAGATTGATGCTAAATGTATAAAAATTTCTTTGGCTTTTTATTTGAGATGATGAGGTATAGAGTATGACGTTAGACAAAGAATTTAAAACAAAAATAGGTTCGTTGATTGATGAATGTCTCATTCCTCATGGAATTCAAACACATGAATGTGATAAAGAACATTGGAAGTTCAGAAATGAGGAGGATTTTAAGTACGGTCACAAAGCGGGGGTAGTAATGGGAATAACTCTTGGATATTATATTGCAAAATATGGTAAACTTCCTGCAAATGAAGATTTAACGGAAATGACACACATGGTTGAATTACGTACAGATGAGATCAAAAAAAGTTTTTCAGACATACACTTTTTCTATAAAGTATAGAATCATTTCAATTTTTGAATTTATTATAATGATCTAGTACCAAAAAATTGTAAATTTAATGAATGTTTAGATGTTCAAAATACAGGTCATATAGTCTTAAATTGTATAAAAAAATGGAAATGACAAGATATGTCAACTGAAGCAAACAATGATTCATTCATAGCAAATTTGCTTGCAACGATCAAAGAAATTCAAGGAGAGTTAAACGAATTAAAAATTATGAAGAGAAGCATTGGGAGAAAATCAACCAAAAGAAAGACAGTTAGAAGAACTGTAAAGAGAAAACCAGCTAGAAAGGTAAAGAGAAAACCAGCTAGAAAGGTAAAGAGAAAACCAGCTAGAAGAACTAAAGCTAAGAGAAAGACGAGCATGCGAAGATAGATTTCAAGTAAGCCAAGTTATTTAACGAATTTATGTCCAAATCAGTGTGAGAGTTTATGAGTAAACTAGATTCTGTTTTTTCGAAAGCATGTAGTGAGATCACTCAGAATTTGCTGACAATTAACGAGCCTAGCAAAAAGCAAGTAAAACAAGAAATCATAAAAATCTGTGCCAAATACTCACTTGAAAGAATCCCAAAAAATCATGAGATTCTATCAATGGTAAAAGAAGATGATTTTAATAAATTAAGAAAAGTTTTGTTGAAAAAGCCAGTTAAAACTGCATCCGGGGTAGCGGTGGTTGCACTCATGCCAAAACCATATGCATGTCCACATGGCAGATGTACATATTGTCCAGGCGGAATTGAATTTAATACTCCAAACAGTTACACGGGAAAAGAACCATCTACACTTAACGCAATTGGGAATGATTATGATCCTAAATTACAAATCACATCAAAGATTGACAAGTTGATTGCATTTGGACATGACACATCTAAAATGGAGATTGTAATTGTTGGTGGTACTTTTCTCTTTATGCCAAAAGACTATCAAGAAAATTTTATCAAATCATGTTATGATGCTCTGAACGGAACAGATTCAAAAGATTTGCAAGAAGCTAAATCAAATAATGAACATGCAGCGATTAGAAATGTAGGATTCACAATTGAAACAAAACCAGACTATTGTAAGAAAGAACATGTAGATTTAATGTTAGACTATGGAATCACAAGAATAGAGATTGGTGTTCAATCATTACAAGAACGAGTTTATGAAATAGTTAACAGAGGTCACAACTATAATGACGTAATAGAATCATTTCAAATTTCAAAAGATGCAGGTTACAAGATTGTTGCACATATGATGCCAGGTTTACCAACAATGACTCCAGAAGGGGACATTGCAGATTTTAAAAAACTGTTTTCCGATTCACAACTACGTCCAGACATGTTGAAGATTTATCCATCATTAGTAATTGAAAACACCCCACTCTATGAGGACTACAAACAAGGAAAATACATTCCATATTCTGATGAAGACATGATCAAGGTCTTAACAGAAGCAAAAAAGAATGTTCCAAAATGGGTCAGAATCATGCGTGTACAGAGGGAAATTTCTCCAGGTGAGATCATTGCAGGGCCAAAATCAGGCAATCTAAGACAAATTGTCCATCAGAATTTAGCCAGACAGGGGTTCTCATGTAGATGTATCAGATGTAGAGAAGTAGGTCTGTCAAACAAAAAATCAGATGGAAAAGAAGTGAAACTAAACAGAATAGATTATGACTCCTCAGGGGGAAAAGAAGTGTTCTTGTCTTATGAGGACAAAAATGAATCCATTTATGGATTTTTAAGATTAAGAAAACCAAGTATTGATGCTCACAGAGATGAGATACAACAAGACACTTGTATTGTAAGAGAGATTCATGTCTACGGAAAATCATTAAAGATTGGAGAAAAAGAAGAAAATGAGATTCAGCATTCCGGACTAGGAAAAAATTTGATGAGAGAAGCAGAAAAAATTTCCAAAGAAGAGTTCGATGCAAAGAAAATTTTAGTAATTAGTGCAATTGGTACAAGAGAGTATTATCAAAAGTTGGGGTATTCGTTATATGGGCCATACATGTCCAAAATATTGAACCAGTGAATAGAAATGTCAGGGCAAGGAGTTATTGGAAAGGGAACTTGGATAGACAAATTATCTAGTGAATTAATTGAACGTGAAAAATCTCTTGGAAGAAGCTTAGATATTCTTAGAGTGGAAAGTGGTCTGGGCGCATCAGGAATTCCACACATTGGAAGTTTAGGAGATGCAGTAAGAGCATACGGAGTTAAATTAGCATTAGAAAATTTTGGTTACAAATCAGAACTGATTGCTTATTCAGATGATCTAGATGGATTAAGAAAAATTCCAGAAGGGATGCAGCAATTTAATTTAGATGAACACTTAGCAAAACCAGTATCATTAATTCCTGATCCTTACGGATGTCATGATTCATACGGCATGCACATGAGTAGTATTCTTTTAGATGGACTTGATAGAGTAGGAATAAAGTACGAGTTTAGAAGAGCTGTTGACACATACAAACAAGGATTACTAAAAGACCAAATTCATACAATCTTGCAAAACAGCACAAAGATTGGAGAAAAAATTGCAGAACTTGTAGGACAAGAAAAATACCAAAAAAATCTGCCATATTTTCCAGTTTGTGTTAATTGTAGTCGTCTATACACAGCAGAATCTACCGAATACATTGCAGATGAAAGAAAAGTAAAGTACAGATGTCATGACGTTGAGATTGGCTCAAAAATTATCAAAGGATGTGGTCATGAAGGAGAGGCAGACATCACAAAGGATCTCGGAAAACTAGCATGGAAAGTAGAATTTGCAGCAAGATGGTCAGCATTTGATATCAGATTTGAAGCATATGGAAAAGACATAATGGATTCTGTAAAGGTAAACGACTGGGTTGCAGATGAAATTTTAGGATTCGCACCTCCTCATCATGTAAAATATGAAATGTTCTTAGACAAAGGAGGAAAAAAGATTTCAAAATCATTAGGTAATGTCATAACTGCACAAAAATGGCTAGAGTTTGGCACTCCAAAATCAATTTTATTATTACTATACAAAAGAATTACAGGTGCACGAGAGCTAGGATTTGAAGATATTCCATCTTTAATGAATGAATACAACGAATTAGAAGATACTTACTTTGGAAGAATAAAAATAGATAATCAAGCCAAACTAACAAAATTAAAAGGCCTCTATGAATATGTAAATCTACTTAGTCCTCCAAAACAATCAAGCATACATGTTAACTATAGACTATTAATAGAATTAACAAAAATCTTCAAAGAAGATAGAGTAGAAAGAGTAATGAAAAAACTTCAAGACTATGGAGTGATAAAAAATCCTGAGCAAGAAATTGAAAAACTTATTGTTCTTGCAGGAAATTTTTCAGATGAATTTGATCAACAAGAAAAAATACAAGTAGATTTAGATAATTCTGCAAAAAATGCATTAAAGATACTTGTAGATGAACTTAATGCAGAAAAAGAACCAGAAGACATTCAAAATACAATATATCAAATTGCAAAATCAAATGATGTACAACCAAAAGATTTTTTCAAAATATTATATCAAATAATTCTAGGCACCTCAAGAGGACCAAAAATAGGACCTTTCATCTCAGACATTGGAAGAAAGCAAGTAGCAAAAACACTTTCAGAGTATACATAATCATGGTTCATGGAGAACATAACAGATCAAGAAACAATGGAGGATTTGCCCTGATAATTTTAGGTGCATTATTACTAATTATTTCACCACAAATCCAATCAGAAATGCCAAATTTAGCACTGATGGGATATATTGGAGGAATGATTATTGGTGGAATTGGGTTTTACCTAAAATTTTTCAGAGACAGAATTAAACAAAAATAGGAAAGATTCATCTTTTGGGAATATAGATTAGGAATATGGGATTTTTTAGTAAGAGAAATGCAGATGGAGTGATTTCGGAAAAAAGTGAAGAGCATGAACAAAAAGATGATCTTCAGACAGAAGCAGAAAATATTCAAAATTTATCTAGTGAAAAACAAGAAGAACTAAACATTATAGCAGATAAGAATCAGATTGTAAAAGAAGAATATAACACTACAGTTAGCAACCTGATGTTAGTTAAAAAAGAAATTAATTACAAAAACATGGAACTAGACGCAGTTCAACTAGAGTATCAAAGAATTATAGAAAAAATTAAAGATTTTAATAAAGAAGATTATCCTTCACACAGGGAACTTCTTAAACACTTCAGGCATGAGTTAGGGATTGCCTGTGAAGAATCAAGGTTCAAAGCTTTATTCCGCAAGGAAACTAAGTCTATATCAGTTTCAAAAGCAAAAAAACTAGAGTTTTCAGAAAACCCGAAAGTAGATAAAGTCATAATTCTTAGTGATTCTTGGAAACAAAAACCCCATAGAAATAAATTAAGCTATTTTATACCGGAATGGGATGATCTAGTGGATCCAGATTATGATTTTCTGAATGACGTTCATTCTGGTGGAAAGAGTCAATGGGCAAATGAAGTCTACGCTCATCAGATGTTTCCAGAACCAAATTATGACGGTATTCTTGTTTCACGTGCCGTTGCAGAAAAAAGTAAGTGGAAGAGGGAGCTGATTAACAAGCATGGGGTACACAGATTAATAAGAGTTCCAAAAGAATTTCCAGTAATGGGTGATTGTGGTGCATTTGATTATATTATGGAAGAAATTCCACCATATAGTACTGACGATGTACTTAACTATTATACCAATTTAGGTTTTGATTTTGGAGTATCTGTT
>CATMRH010000008.1 GCA_950073955.1 uncultured archaeon
CAGCTAGACCATATGGAAATGGAAGGATCATTTGCAATCCAATACTAATGACAAGGGACGCTAATAGAAAAATCAAATAAGATTTGTAATTAAACAATTCATTAAATGTATCTTGAAAAAAGGTTATAAAGCTTTGTCAGTGTCTGTCATATTTTTCAATAAACATTTTACATATTTCACACAATTGAAAGAGGGATAGAATTTGCACTACTATCCCATGCAAAAATAGAATCATCATTATAGGGAGATTTTACAATTAGTGAGACCAACCCAAAGAAATTATTTGAATCAGTGATAGAAGGTTCAGCTGAACCACTGGGATGAGAATGAACAATTCCAAGATAGCTCATATCAAAGGGTAAAAATGAATGAGGAAACCCTGCGAATGTAGGTCCAGTCTCGCTGAAAGGAGGAATTACAAGTCCATCTATTTTGATTTCTCCATTTTTGGATTTTCCTTTTAATATCAAAATTGCTTCGTTTGGATGTTTCATTTGGCAATATGATAAGATACTATCAAGAACATCTTTTTGGATCAATACCTTACGCTCGAACTTCTTCTTCTTCTTGAATAACACAAAAAATCTTAGTTCTAAACTAATTTAATTTTAATGTGACAATACTGTATATTCTGTGTTTGAGAAATGCCTTAGTTTCTTTTCAATTTCAGATACAAGTTGTGGGATCTTTGAATCAATCTCCTTCATCTCACCTTGAAAAGTTTCAGATTTGAGTTGTGAATCTTCCTTAAATGAGGTATTTTTGGCTAGTTCTTGTTCCAAAGATACAAGTTCATTAGGATATAGAGAATTAAGATCATTTTCCATCTTTTCATGTTTTTCTAAATATTCTGAAATTTGCTTTACAAAATTATCAAGTATTTCCTCAGTTTCTGTAATATAAGACAAAGACTTGTCAACGTCTTTAACAGAAATAGAGCCAGAAGAAATTCCTTTTCTAACATTTTCCAAAATCAAAATTATAGAATCCTTGTTTTGTGGGGTAAGCACTTCAAGGGGGTTTTTGATTAGTCTAGTTAAAAGATTTTTTTGTTCTTTATCTAAAGCAGACCCATATTCGTATCTACTCAGAGGACGAGAAATTTTTGTAAATTGTGTATCAACCTCGTTTTTTATCTTTGACTTTTGAGTACTAAATGTATCTAATGTATTTTTCAAATCAAGATACTTTTTGTAATTCTTCGAAGACTTAATCTCCTCAATTGAATTCTGTATTGAAGTAATTTTTTCATCAAGTGACTTAACACTTTGATTTGCTTTGTCAATCTTTTGATTTTTTTCTAGTTGTGACTCTTTTAGAGTTTTAATTTGATTTAGTGTATTTGTTATTTCATCAGAAGCTGATTGTTCAGAATCATAATTTTTTAGTAGATTATGAATCTCGGAATTGTTATTATTCATTACTTCAAGATTTCTTTTTAACTGATTTGCATATTTTTTTGCAAATATGTGTATAACTCTGGTTTGTCTTCCCAAAACATCACCAAGTTTTTTAAGAATTTGATTCAGAAGAGAGTTTAGTTTTTTTGCATCATCGATGGATGAGATTTCTGGTAGATACACAACATTTTTTTTGATAACATCAATTACCTGCTTTTTACCTCTGATCACAATAGTTGAAAGATGTATGTCAATATCATCAACTTTGAGGTTATCTTTGTCAAGAACATTTCCTATTTGCATCAGTTCATCCATCAAAGGCCCTGTATTGTTTCTTAGATGTTTTATCTCAGAGATGATTTGTGATTTTCGTAATTCATTAAGTTCAGTCACTATTTTGGGAACATCAGAGAGTTGGACCTCTTTTTCCTGAGGAATTCTCTCTACGTATTCCTCTTGCTTCTTTTTTCCCCATCCGAATACCATTGGATTTTATTATTTTAGGGGGATTAAAAATCGTTGTACATCTAAAATTTAAAATCCAATAGATTTTAGGTTATCACATGGTGAAAACTGTAAAAAAATCATTTCATACAGGTTCTGTGAAAAAAATAATTATGATTAAAACATCAAAAGACAAAGTTTGGAGAAAGGTAAGTAACATTGTAGGATTACCAACTTGGTTAATTGATGTAAAAAAGACAGTCTATCTTTCTAAAAAGAAAAGAGGTGTTGGTGCAGTTCGACTAATCACATTTGCAGATGGAAATAAAATCGAAGAACATGTTGTTGCATGGAAGGATCATGAATATTTTACATATATTGCAACTGAGGGCTTGCCATTAAGAGCATATGTTGCAACAATTTCAATAAAGGCAAAATCAAAAAAGAGTGTTCAAGTAACATGGCAATCTTATCTTAATAGCAAAAGGATGTCTGAGAAACAGTTCTTAGAGTTTCTCGCATTTATGGGCTCGTTCTATGAAGCATCACTAGAAAATCTCAAAGCATTACTTGAAAAATAACACAAAGAATTTCAGGCTAAAATGTAAATACGATAAATCGAAGGAAAAAAGCATGAGCGATATGCGATTTACCATAATTGGGATTGCATTAATCTTTGTAGGATTTATTATTCTAGGAGTATTTGGACACAATTATCAAGCAGCAACTCTGGAATCAAATGAGTTTGGAACATGTTTTGAGTATTCTAATGAAAAGGAACCAGTTGAGATCAACTGTTCATTTAAAATATTTAATCAGACATTATTCTTTGCATTGATTATTGGATTTGTTGGTGCAGGAATCATTGCATTAGTTAAAGGGGCAAAAGGAAACTGGGACAACAAGGTAAAATCTGAAGATATGGTTGGTCCAGACAGAAGAGATAATGAGAATGATGAGGAAAAATGAATTTGTGCTTAACTATTTGATTTCTTGAAACTAATCAACCTAAATTTAATCATTAGTTTCTCATAATCTTCAGGATCGTCTTCTTCTAATCTTTGAAAGAATACTTCTTCATATGGCATTTTTTATCAGTATAATATAATCAAATTTGCATTTAACCTTAAGGAATGATTTGTACTTGTTTAGGCATCAGATTCAATAATATTTTTCATTGTAATTATCATCTCACCAATTTCAGTTACTCTTTGATCAAACTGGACATCAGATAGTTCATCAGGTTTGTTCAAAGTAAATACAACTTCAGAAAAATCACCACTAGCAACTACATTCATTGGAACATTCCAAGATGATTCCTCATCAATATACTGATGATCTAAGATTCCAAGTGACTTATTTTCGTTGAATTTGAGTCTAGATTTACCATGTGGGCCAGTAAAAGACCACCATCCCTTATCATCCATTTTTGCATCAGGCATTATCTTTAGAGGAATTTGTAAAATTGCATCAAATACATTACCTGTCTTCTTTTTCATAATAATGGAAACAGTTCTAGATCTTGTCACAGTAAAAAGATCAAACAGTGATTAAAAAGGATGCAGTAGCAATCACATGAACAGTGCTTGAATCTATTTGTTGAGAAAGTCTTTGATTTTCTTTAGATTTGCTACATTTGATTCATGAAACATAACCATAGATTCTGTCAGTGAATTTGGCAAGACAGTTTTTAGATTGGCAACTAATTCATCGCCGCTAGATATCATATTATCAATGAGTTTTTCAATCTCATTTTTCTCATCAGCCATTTAAATTGAATACAGGTTTATCTTAATTAAATCATTGAAAATGTTAGTTAATTTTTAAAATTATGACTAGAAAAAATTAGTATTTTTGATAACATTAGATTATATAGTCAGAAAATTGTCGTTTTTTTATGAATTTATTTAGAAAACAAACTCAAGAAACGAGTCTAGTCTGTAGAATATGTAAAATGGAATTTACAGACTCCGAAAGAACTGTACGACATATGATTAAAGCACACTCCAAACCACAAAAAACCAAAAAATAGAATCTAAATAACATTTCACGAAAAATGTAAACGAAAAAGAAGTTTCTTAATTAAATCATTGAAAATGTTAACTAATTTTAAAAATCATGCCTTAAAAATGACAAAATCAAAAATCTAATTCTAATATTTTTGCTTCTTTTAATCCCTTGTAGCGATTTCTTATAGTAACTTCAGTAACACCCGCGGCTTCTGCAAGGTCCCGTTGAGTAATAGATACTCCATTTTGTACACAAGATAGGTATAATGCCGTTGCAGCAAGGCCCATAGGATCCTTTCCAGCCGATTCTTTACGTTCTTGTGCATCTTTGAGCACTTGAATTGCATATCGTTTTGTTTTTTCTGGGATGTTTAGTTTGCTTGAAATTCTTGCAATACATTGTATTGAATCTACAACAGGCATCTTTAGATCTAATTCATTATGTAACAATCTATAACATCTTGAAATATCTTTTCGTTTAACATTAGCCGCATCAGCAATATCTTTTAGGGTTCTAGGTGTTTCAGTGTCTCTGCAGGCAGCATAAAGTGATGCAGCAATCATTGCAGAGATGGATCTACCACGAACTAGTTTTTTCTCCAAAGCCTTTCTGTAAAGGTAAGCAGCTTTTTCAAGAACATTTGAAGAAATTGCAACCTTATCTTTTAACTTATTTAATTCACTAAGGGCTTGTCTTAAATTTCTATCAGCAGGTTCATGAACTTGACTTCGGTTATCCCAAGTTCTGAGTCTTTCAATTGTACTTTTCATAGCAGCAGTTAATGGTTTTCCAGTTGCATCTCTGTTTTGAGGATTGATAACTGTAGATAACCCCATATCATGTATTGTAAGTGATGATGGTGCACCAGTTCTTGCTGGGTCCGATCCACCATCTTTTTGAAATGATCTCCATTCTGGACCCGGTGCTTGTAATTTTTCAGAAGCCACAAAACCACACTTTGAACAAAATTGTTCACCAGTATCTTCATCAGTCAATAAAGAGTTTTTCCCACAACGTAGACAATTAGAATTAGATTTGGAAGTTTGCATGTGACCACATAATTATCTTAGACGACTAATTTAAACGAGTAGAATACAATCAGATTTTTTGACACCAAATAAGAAAATTATTGGCTATGAATAATGAACGTCACAAAAAAGAACTATTCCATGAGGTAAGGTCTTGGCAGTAATAGAATGACCATCTTCTATTCCCTTCCCACAAACATAGCATTCAACTTTAGATACTGAAGATAGGACATTGTGCGTTTTTAGAATCTGCATATCCTGCATGATTGTTTGATTTACCCCCTGCATGGTAATTCTACTACGTCAAAATATGATATAAAGGTACCGTACTATACCGTAATCATACCATGCCTACAAACCCAATCATTTTAGACTAAAACAATACGATCAGAACCTACTGTTCAATTTAAATAATAAACCTCTAGAATTTTATCTATGGGTGGATACATTTGGAGACTCTCAAGCGAAAGTAATACCCCTAGATTTATCTGAAAACCAATTTCAAATTTATAATAAAATTTCAAGAAACTATTCCTATTCATTTCTCTTTGAATCACTAACAGGTCCTGAAGTACTAGCTGAAACATCAGTAATGGGATTTGACCCAAAGATAATTCTCAAAGGTTATTCAGATAAGGTAGAAATTATTCAAGATGGAAAAACAGAAACCATATCCACTACAGACCCATTTGAACAACTAAAGAAACTCTTAGGAAGATCAGATGATCAAAGTTATCGATATTTGGGCGGAGCTGTAGGAGTTGTAAACTATGATGCAATTAGACTAGTTGAAGATATTCCAGATACTCATGATTCCCCGCAACCATTAATGGAGTTTGGAATTTATGATGATGGTATTCTATATGATAATTTACACAAGAAACTATTCTACTTTTACCATGATGAGAATAGATTTGATAAACTAAAGATGAATGGCGATACATTTGGTGATTTCCATTCCAGTAAAGTAACACCAAACATAAACAAAGAAAAATTCTCAGATATTGTAAACAAAGCAAAAAAATTAATTTATGACGGGGATATCTTCCAAGTTGTATTATCTAGAAAGTTTGCATTTGAGAATAATGGAGATAATCTAACGTTATACAAAACATTACGAAAACTAAATCCATCACCATACATGTATCATCTAAAACAAGGTTCCAAAACAATCATTGGTGCATCTCCAGAAATGTTAGTTCGAATAACTGATGATAAGGTGGAGACCTTCCCTATTGCTGGAACCAGAAAGATCACAGACAATGAAGAAAAGAACAAACAACTAGCTGATGAACTACTCCATGACGAAAAGGAACTAGCCGAACATACAATGTTAGTAGATTTGGGACGAAATGATATTGGTCGAGTATGCAAGTATGGGACAGTTCATCCAGAATCCCTAATGCAAATAAAACGATTTAGTCACGTTCAGCATATCGTTACGCACGTAGTAGGCAAATTAGCGCCTAATAACGACATGTTTGATGCCTTCAAGGCAGTATTTCCTGCAGGGACAGTCTCAGGAGCACCAAAGGTCAGGGCCATGGAGATAATTGATGAATTAGAGACGGGTGCAAGAGGACCATATGCCGGAGCAGTTGGATATTTCTCATTTAATGGATGCTGCGACTTCGCAATAGCAATCAGAAGTATCTTCATTGATGGGAAGAAAGGGTTTGTTCAATCAGGAGCTGGAATAGTTGCGGATTCTGTTCCAGAACATGAATTCAAGGAAATAGAATTCAAGGCAGATGCAATGCTTCAAGCATTAAAGGATGCAACGAAATGAAATTTCTAATCATTGACAACTATGATTCGTTTGTGTACAACATTGCACAGTATCTAGGAGAGTTGGGAGTTGAATCAGATGTTATTAGAAATGACAAAATAACATTAGACGAGATTAAACAAAAAAACTATGATGCGATAGTAATTTCACCAGGTCCAGGAACTCCAGAAGAGAAGAAATACTTTGGAGTATGTTTAGATGTCATAACTAACATGGGACCAACCACTCCAATTCTTGGAGTATGTCTTGGACATCAGGGGATAATTCATGCATTTGGAGGAAAGGTAACAAATGCAGGATGTGTAAGACATGGAAAGACTAGTCCAGTGAATCATACTAATTCAGAACTGTTCAAGGGAGTAAGTAATCCATTTAGAGCAACAAGATATCACAGTTTGGTTGGAGACAAGACAATAATTCCAGATATACTAGAAGTAACAGCTACAGCTGCAGACGATGGAGAGATAATGGCAATAAGACACAAAGAATATCTAATTGAGGGAGTACAATTTCATCCGGAATCAATTATGACAGAAGAAGGCAAGAAAATTCTAGCAAATTTCATTAAACAAGTGGAAGAAAAATGATCTCAAATTTAATTCAAAGATTGCAAGAGAAGACAGACCTTACTTATGATGAGATGAATAATATCATGACAGACATTCTATCTGGAAATACAAATCTCCAAGAGAATGCAGAGTTTCTATCCAATCTAGCAGACAAGGGAGAGACAGATGACGAATTATTGGGAATGCTGGATATGATGCAGGAATTATCTCTAAAAATTGAGCCTAAAAATGCTGGAACCGTTATCGATATGTGTGGGACTGGAGGAGACAGGCTTCAAACCTTCAACATATCCACTACAGCATCATTTGTTGTAGCTGCGACTGGCGGAGTTGTCGCAAAGCATGGAAATCGTTCCACTTCAGGAGTTTCTGGAAGTGCAGATATTTTTGAGTATTTTGGATATGACCTAAATCAAGAACCATCAAAGATTGTAGAAATTTTAGAAAAACATAAAATTTGTTTCATGTTTGCACAAAAATTTCATCCAGCAATGAAACATGTTGGTCCAGCTAGAAAACAACTAGGCAAAAGAACAGCTTTCAATCTTCTAGGACCTCTATCAAATCCAGCTGGAGTGAAAAATCAACTAATTGGTGTATTTTCTAATGAATACTTGGATAGATTACCTGCAATTCTAAAGAGAAGAGGAGGAGAAAACATTATGACAGTACGTTCTGATGATGGAATGGATGAATTCTCTACTAGTGCAACTAACAGAGTATGTATTTTAAGAGATGGTAAAGTATTGATGAATGCAATTGATCCTGAAGTGGTAGGATTGCATAAATCATCACTGAATGACATTCAGATTAGTACAAGAAAAGATGCAATAAAGTCATTTGTTGGTGTATTAAACAACACTGCAAACCAAGCAATGATTGAGACCACTGCACTAAATGCAGCAGGTGGATTAATTGTTGCAAACATTGCAAATAATTTTGAAGAAGGAGTAGAGCTTGCTATGAACACAATTAAAGATGGAAAAGCATTCAAAACTTTGGAAAACTTTGTCGCAGACACCGGAGACATTTCAAAACTAAAGGAGATGATATGATGACTGAAAATATTTTAAAAAGATTGGTAATAAATTCTCAAGCTGCAATTGATGATGGAACATATGAGATAGATGCAAATCTCCAAAAATCAAGCAAGGACTTTATTCAAATTATCAAGAATAACCCTCATCCAACACTACTTACTGAGATAAAATTTGCATCTCCCTCCTTGGGAAAGATTAGAACCCTCACAGACCCAGCAAGTATAGCAAGGCAGATGATTGCTGGAGGCTCAAAAGCACTATCAATCCTTACTCAACCCAACCTATTTCATGGCTCACCAGAATATTTCATGAAGGTCAGAGAAGCAGTAAACATTCCATTACTCATGAAAGATATCATGATAGAGAATGTTCAGATAGATGCGGCAGAAAAAATGGGTGCAGATTACATATTATTGATACAGTCATTGTTTGACCAAGGATTTCTCAAAGAAATTGATGAGTTTATAGACTATGCTCATAAAAAAGAGCTAAAAATTCTCCTTGAAGTTCATACAAAACAAGAATTTGAAAATGCGTTAAAGACTGAAGCTGATCTTATTGGAGTTAACAACAGAAATTTAGATACATTAGAAATTGATCTAAAAACTACCGAGACAGTTCTAGAAGGATATGAAAAATCAAGACCCATTCTATCAGAGAGTGGAATTGAGACTACTGAAGATATCCAATATCTAAAAAAGTCTGGAGCAGCCGCTTTCTTGGTAGGTTCAAGCATTATGAAAAGCGATAATATTGAAGAACAGGTAAGGAAACTGGTGAAAGCATATTGAAATATCCTAAGAACGGCAGATTTGGAGAATTTGGTGGAAAGTATATTCCAGAAACTCTAGTTCCAGCCATTGAAGAGTTAGAAGAGAATTATCTTAAATTCAAGGACGATAAAACTTTCAAAAAAGAACTAGACTACTATCTCAAAGTCTATGCAGGAAGACCAACTCCATTATACTATGCAAAGAATTTGTCAGAAAAACTGGGAGGTGCTAAAATCTATCTCAAGCGAGAAGATTTACTCCATGGTGGAGCTCACAAAATTAACAACACACTAGGTCAAGCACTTCTTGCAAAAAAGATGAAAAAGAAAAGAATCATTGCAGAAACAGGTGCAGGACAACACGGTGTTGCCACTGCAATGGCATGCGCTGCTTTAGGTATGAAAGCCGAAGTATACATGGGATATAAGGATACAATTCGTCAAAAGCTTAACGTATTTCGAATGGATATGTTAGGTTGCAAAGTTTATCCAGTATATTCAGGTTCAAAGACACTGAAAGATGCAATCAATGAAGCAATTCGTGATTGGATAACTAATGTAGAAACAACATATTATCTACTAGGTTCTGCTGTAGGTCCACATCCATATCCAGTAATGGTTAGAGATTTTCAAAGTGTTATTGGAAATGAGATCAAATCACAGATGAAGAAAATTAACAGAACACCAGATAGTCTAATAGCATGTGTTGGAGGAGGATCAAATGCAATTGGGACATTCTATCCATTAATTGATTCTAATGCAGAGATGATTGGGGTGGAGGCTGCGGGTAAAGGACTAAAAACAAAACTACATTCAGCAACATTATCAGCCGGAAGTAAAGGAGTCTTACATGGCATGATGACATATTTACTTCAAGACAAAGAGGGACAAATTACAGAAACACATAGTATTTCAGCTGGACTAGACTATCCAGGTGTTGGCCCAGAACACTCGTACTATAAAGATACAAAACGAATAAAATATCATTCAGCTACGGATTCAGAAGTAATTGATGCATTCTTGATGCTCACTAGAACAGAAGGAATCATTCCGGCGCTTGAATCAGCTCATGCAATAGCAGAAGCAATCAAAGTAGCACGAAAAGGAAAGAAATCAGAATCAATAGTTGTAACGCTTTCTGGAAGAGGAGACAAAGACGTTGAAGAAGTACAAAATTATTTGAAGAGAAATGTCAAAGATTAAAGAAAAGTTTGCCGAACTAGAGGCAAAAAATCAAAAGGCTCTGATATCATACATTATGGTAGGATTTCCAAATGAAAAAGCCACAATTACGGCTGTAAGAGGTCTAGTAAAGGGAGGAGCAGACATTATAGAATTAGGTTTTCCATTTTCAGATCCTATAGCAGATGGTCCGGTAATTCAGAATGCAAGTACTATATCACTAAAGAAAGGTACTAAGATTTCCAAGTTTTTTAGCATTGTAAAAAAAATCAGAAAAGAAACAGACATTCCATTAGTGCTAATGACATACACTAACATCTTGTATCACAAAGGATATTCAAAATTTATCTCAGAAGCAAAAAAAGCAGGAATAGATGGATTCATTCTTCCAGATATGTCAATTGAGGAATCAAAAGAATATCTAAAAGCAGCAAAAAGTAACGCAGA
Source organism: uncultured archaeon (assembly GCA_950073955.1). GTDB lineage: Archaea > Thermoproteota > Nitrososphaeria > Nitrososphaerales > Nitrosopumilaceae > Nitrosopumilus. The sequence goes on from CATMRH010000008.1 coordinate 10,682, forward strand.
TACAATATTTCTGATATCTCCAAACACTTCCAATACAAGAATACAAAAGATTGCCAAAGTATCAACAGGATTCTTGTATCTTGTTGCAGTTTATGGAACAACAGGTGTCAAAACAGGAATTAAAAATTATACATTAAAAGCAATCAAAAATGTAAAAAAACAAACCAAAGGAAAAACTCCCGTCTGCATAGGATTTGGAATCTCAACTCCTAAAGATGTAAAAAAATACATCAAAGCAGGAGCTGATGCAGTAATTGTTGGAAGTGCATATTTGAAATTAATTGAAAAAACTCCGCAAAACAAACTAGAATCAAAGATTACAACTTTTACAAAAAGTCTTAAAAAACAAACTTTACTTTAGCAGACTAAATACGTTAAAGAGGGGGCCAAGCACTCAAATGTTGGTGGTGGGAGTAATTTCAGTTATGGCCGCCATCTAGAAGTTCTCTTATTATTATTTACAAACAAAAATAAAAAAACAACCCCCAAAATATCTAAAACTCGTTAAAAAAACAAGAAATTTTTTTACAATTGTAAAGATCGGCAATTGTCCAAACTATTGAATAACTAAATCGAGCCTACCGATCGTTCTTTCAACGTATTATTTTATACAAAACATACAAAAGACAGATACTTGTTTCATTAATGTGCAGACGAAGTATATTTTTGTCACAGGTGGTGTGATGTCTGGCCTTGGAAAAGGCGTAACAACTTCCTCGATTGCAAAATTATTACAATTAGCAGATCAAAAAGTCTCTTGCGTAAAAATAGATCCTTATCTAAATTATGACGCAGGAACAATGAACCCAATTGCGCATGGCGAAGTCTTTGTGACAGAAGATGGAGGCGAATGCGACATGGATATTGGAAACTATGAAAGATTCCTAAACCAAGATATTCTAAAAAGTCATAACATTACAACTGCACAGGTATATTCTTCAGTAATTGAAGCAGAAAGGAAGGGGGAGTATTTGGGAGTATGTGTTCAGATAATTCCACATGTAACTGATGAGATCAAAAAAAGAATTAGAAAGATTTCCGAGGATGAAAAACTGGACTTTTTGATAGTAGAATGTGGAGGAACAGTTGGAGATATTGAATCATTACCATTTTTAGAGGCACTAAGACAGATGAAAGTTGAAGAAGGTCCACAAGGAGTAATCTTTGTTCATGTAACACTAGCTCCATCACTTGATGTAGTAGGAGAACAAAAAACCAAACCAACACAGCACAGTGTTCAGGAATTAAGAAGGATAGGAATTCAGCCAGACTTTTTGGCAGTTAGATGTACATTACCATTAGAAGAAAAAACAAAGAAAAAGATTGCGATGTTTACAAATGTAGCAGTTAACGATGTTTTATCATGCCATGATGCAAAATCAATCTTTGAAGTACCACAGATACTTTATGATCAAGGAATTATGGATTCAATGTTTACAAAGTTTGGAAAGGTTGGAATGGTAAATGCTTCATCTAATTGGGACAAATGGAATGAGATTGCAAATAACATGATTAACCACGAAGACCAAAAAGTAAAGATTGCAATGGTTGGAAAATATGTTACACTTGTAGATAGCTATGTGAGCGTAAATCATGCATTAAAGCATGCAGGGGCACAAATAGGAAAATCAATAGATATTGACTGGATAGATTCTGAATCAATAACAGATTATAACACACTATCAAACTATGATGGAATTTTAGTCCCAGGAGGATTTGGTACAAGGGGTTCTGAAGAAATTATCCAAACTGCAAATTATGCACGTGAGAAAAACATACCATATCTTGGAATATGTTTTGGATTCCAGTTAGCTGCAATTGCATTTGGAAGAAATGTTTTGAATTTAGAAGATGCAAATTCAGCTGAGATTAAAGCTGATGCAAAAAATCCTGTAGTAGATTTACTTCCAGAACAAAAGGATGTTTCAGATATGGGTGGTTCTCTTAGATTAGGTGCAAATGAAATAACAATTAAAGATAACACAAATGCACAAAAAATCTACAATTCATTAACCATTAGTAAACGCCATAGACACAGATACGAAATCAATAAAGAGTATATTCCTGAATTTGAAAAAAATGGACTGATATTTTCAGCTGAAAGTGATGGAGGGAAAAGAATGGAAATGCTTGAAATTCCATCACATAAATTCTATCTAGGAGTTCAATTTCACCCAGAATTCAATAGTAGACCAGGATTTCCTGAAGAATCTTTTGCGGCATTTATCAAAGCAGCATCTGAAAAATAATTATTTTATCTTTGATATTTCATAGATTTTCTGCCTAGCATCTCTGATTGAAACTTTCTTTTTGACATATCCCTTTTTCAAAAGATGACTTAAGGCCATTCTAACAGTCCTAGCGGGAAGTAAGGTTTTGTTTGCTAGATCTTTTTGTGTCAATGCTCCTTCATACTCTAATGTTTTTAGAAGTAATTTAGAGCTTGGAGGCATACTAAGTAACTCTTCAGCAAGATGTACTTTTTTTGCAAGAGCAGAAATTGCAGTAGAGTCTTTTTTGAGTCGAATGATTTTTGCATGAGGAAAGAATTGAGTACATTCAACAGTTTTGTTTACCTTGTATCTATCAGAACCATCAAGAATAACTTCACAATGTAGTCGAGCATAGATATCACTGATCTCAATAGAACTATCATTAGACACAATGACTGGTCTTCTAGTTACATCAAGAGAGTTTACAGAAATTATTCCAAACACAGCTGAATCTTGAAATAAGACAGGGCCACCAGCAGACATGGAATATGCAGATGAACCAATTGGAGTAGATACAATTATTCCATCGCTATTATCGTGCCATACTTCTTCTCCATTGACACTCAGCGTATGTTCCATCAGCATAGCACTCTTTGAGGAAAACACTGCAACATCATTAAGTACTGGATAGACATTTCTGCCATCAATTTTTACACCAAGTCGTGGAACCTCTTCAATAGTGTATTTTTGTTTTTTCAAGACGTTAACGTAAGAGGAAAATTCTCGAAGATCTATTTGAGCTAGAAATCCACTTGCCTCACCTTCACTAATTCCCAATACAGGAGTAACAGTATCAAAAGTGCTATGAAAATAATTTCTAACGCCTTTATCACCCCCCAACACAATAATGCAATCAGCTTGTTTATTCTTAGATTTTGATATTGTAAATGATTTGATTTCAGATTCATCTAGAATTTTTTTAATTGTCTTTGCTGCAGCGTCTGTATTTCCAGAACCATAAATACCTATTTGCACAGAAGAAAGAAACTATCCAGTGCAATAAAACGATATTGTCTTTGAAAAGACTAATGACAATTACATGCCTAAAATTCTGCCTAGAATTATGTCTCCATAGAATAATTGAATGATAAACCCACCTGTAATTAACAACAAATATGGAATTCCTGGAGTAATCCAGGTGTTTGGTTTGGTACAGAATTCTTGATTTTCTGCATGATGCATAGCTAAATCGAATTTTTTCATACCATTTTCTGTTTTTTCTATAGCAAACCCAAATCTTGGATTTTTAGCTCTATATCCCATTAATATTGCAGCTGATTTCTTTGCAGTACTTGCGTCAAATTCTTCAAAAATATTTTCTCCTTTAATCTGAGCTATGACATTTCTCATTACATTAATCAATAATGGGATTACAAACAGTATTGCTGCATTTGAAAGTGTTGTAAACGGTGTTACAGCATTCTCACTGAATGTAACCATTGGCGCAATAACTGCTAATGCTATTAGTGCAAATGCATCTGCCCCTCCAAATAGTCCCATCCTCCACAATAAGATCACAAATGGTGCTATGATTAATGCAAATCCTATTGTCAGTAAATTTGGAACAAGGTCAGGATCGATAAACAAAAGTAGAAATCCTACACTCCCAAATCCTATCCAATAATAATCGTGAATTTCTCTTTTCCGGATATCAATAATTGAACCTACAATTAACATTGTTAGTGCTAATGCTATTCCCATCATTTTGTAATTTGTTGAAGCCAGAATAGATGTTAAAGGAATTTGTGTTCAAAATGGACTACAAGTCTCTGAATTTTACCAAATTGTAAAAATAGCAAGCATTTGTCTGAATAGTTCCTTTTCTTGGAATTTTTTGCAAACCAACATTCCTTGACTCAAGGGCTGCTTGAGCAGCACCGCCAGCAAAGCAGAGTGCCCATAAAAAGTCTTTTTCTTTAAGCATGGTACAGCAAAATGCTGAACAAAAAATATCACCAACCCCAGTTGTATCATAAATTTGCTTATTTGGTAAGGTAATAGAATAGACCTTGTCTTTTACCAAAAGGGATACATCAGTTTTATTTGTCAGTAATACATATTCTACGCCTTTTTTCTGTAGCGCCAACATGATTTCATCATTAGAACCAGTAACAATTTGTTGGGCTTCTTCAGGATTAACCTTTATTGCATTAACATTTGATAAATCAAGATTTGTTTTTTCCAAGGTAATATTGTTTTGAGAGTCTTTTTGCCTCAAAAAACCCTGAGGATCAACAAAAAGAAAATTAGAATCGCTCTTAATTTTCCTAAAAGTATCATCAGAAATTTCATGGTATATTGGACTTACAATATGTCCATCAACATCAACACTAGAGTAATCTATTAATTCACATTCATTTTCAAGTTTAAGAGTTCTATCTGAGCCATTAATGGAAATAGCAAATTTAGTGGTATTTTTTTTTGATTCAGAATTTTCAAAATTTATTTTATGTTCGGTAAGATATTGTTTTGGAAAATCAGAGCCAAATTTTGTAAACAAGTCTACATCAAATTTGAACTGTCTTGCTGTAATTCCACAATAACAACCAGGACCGCCAATTTGTTCATAATTATAATTATCAATTGTAATTGTATCAATTGCACAATGAGAAAAAACAGCTAATTTCATTTCTATTCATTCCTATAACAACAGATTTAGTTTTTTGCATTACTTTTATCAAAGCAACTCTGACAGAGAATCTTACCTTTTGATATTACTACTTCAACGCCTGAATTAAAGCAACTATGGCAAAGACCACGCATTATTATCAATTGAAATTATTCGATCTAGAATTAAAATGTAAAGTAGTTTTTATCCATATTTTAGGCGCGGTTTAACCAGTTTTGTTGAATTATCCTCAAGAATATAAGTAGGTAAATTAGTTTTATGTTCATGCCACTAAAGCGTGCAAGTAGAGGACGAACAAAAGGAGGAAAAGGCTCATCTGGAACAGTACAATGTACCAACTGCGGACAAACTGTACCAAAAGACAAGGCAAAAAAAGTCACGGGTAAAATAAATTTGGTGGAACACACATTGGCAAAAGAGCTACGTGCACAAGGTGCATACATTGCACAAGCTACAGTGTTGAAAACTTATTGTATTTCATGTGCAATTCACTTCAAGATTCTCAAAATCAGATCTGCAGACAGTAGAAGAAAACGTGGAAAACTTCGATAGTATTATTCTTTAATGTTTTTTGCAGTTACGGCCATTCTTTGAATTAAAGTAATTCCAGCAATTACTACCACAATTATTATTGCATATTCCATAAAACCAATTATTCCAATTATTGCAATTACCAAAAGCCTTTCTGCTCTTTCACCAATACCTACTCCTTGAAGTTTTATGTTAAGAGCATCTGACTTTGCTCTTGCATAACTAACTAGTAATGACAAAGTTATTGCAAGTAATACTATGTAAGGTTCAGCATATCCACCAATTAGTATTCCTAAAAATATTGCAACTTCGGCAATTTTATCAAACATAGAGTCAAAATAAGATCCTTTTTTAGAGGTCTTACCAGTAGCCTTTGCTACTTGTCCATCTACCATATCAAAGAATCCTGAAACAAGTAACAAAATTCCTCCAATTACTAATGCAAACTCAATTCCTAGACCATACACTACTGCAGATATCAATGCAAACACAAGACCTACACAAGTCCAAAAATTAGGAGATAGCCCTGTTGATGCAAACCCCTTACCAATCTTTTCAAGTGCAGGGTTGAGGGTATCTCGTAGATTATTTAACACGTGATAATCCCAACAATACTAGCTAATAAAGTGAGTAGAGATGAAATTGAGGCAATACAAAGTCAAAATTTACAAAACTAGCCTCATCATTAATTAGTTTTAAAAATTTTAGATAAATATCTCATTTCCAGAATTTACCTTTTTTGGAACATCAAATATCTTCAAAGAGTCCAAATATTTCAGATGCTCTGATATAGATTCTTCCTCAAAGGATATCAATATTCTATCATCATGACTAATCTCATATTGCGAAATATCTGAATAATATCTATCTCCATTAAGATAGACCACTTGGCCTTTACAGGATTCATTTAGATAACAGATATCATTCATTCCAAATGACGCAAACAACATCCCTAGTGGTACATTTGTTGCATGCTTGTGAATTTGGTATGGATTGTTGTTCTCAAAGTGGATGTATTTATTTGATAGCTGAAATTGTGGTGTACCAAAGTTTACCGGCTCACTGTCTACAATAACTACAATTGCAGCATGAGAATGATCACTACCAAACTCTCCTATGTTGTATTGGTTTGCAAGAATTTCTTCAGGATCCATGTTTTGAATTATTTGTGAGTCTATTTCACTTTGGTTAATAAAATAGTATGAGAGAAACCCTACTGAAAAAATTGCAAAAAGTATCATTGCTATCCAAATTTCTCTGCTTTTTGGTTTAGGACTAGTATATGTATAGTCTGGATTGCTTTCCTCAAATCTGCCAGGTAAGGACTCTTCACCAAAATCTTTAGGAAGTGTTTTGTCTTGCAATCTGTAGTTTTAATATATTAATTCTATAAATGTAGTAGACTTTGTTTTCTGTACTAATATGACTCTAAATTAACAATCTAGAGTTAGTTTTGTGATAAATTAATGGCAATCATAGTAGACATTATCTTGGCTGCAAGAGACGCAGTAGACCCATCATCATGATATGGATTAAGTTCCATAATATCTACACCAATAACCTTAGTTTCTTCAAAAGAGTGAATTAAGTCAAACAGTTCTCTAGATGTAATCCCTACAGCCTCAGGGTTACCTACACCAGGCGCAAATGCAGGATCCAGTACATCAAGATCAAAGCTTGAATAGATTGAATCAAAAGTAGACACATAGTCTTTTAGGAGTTTAGGCCCTTTTCCTTCTCGAATTTCTTTGTCAGAAATTGTCTTGATATTATTTTCTTTTAAAAATTCCAGTTCTTCTTTTACGAATGCTCGAGCTCCTACATGTAAAATATTTTCAGGTCCTCTTTCTTCAACAATTCTTCTGAGATACGAAGCATGACTTAGTTTAATGTCTGCATATTCATCTCGTAAATCATAGTGAGCATCAAATACAACATAACCAGTTTCTTTTGGAAAACTTGTATAGGTTCCAAGAGTGATAGAGTGTTCACCACCTAAAATGAGAAGTTGTCTTTGTTTAGCAACAAGTTCAGTAGTAATTTTTTTTACCATATCAATCATTTCAGATGCAACTACAGTATGTCTAGTATTTCCTAAATCTTCAATGTTTACAGTCTCTAAATCTACTTGAAGGTCAGGATGAAAAATCTCAATATTATTAAACGAATCACGAATTGCATCAGGTCCAAATCTACAACCAGGTTTGTAAGAATGGGTTGCGTCAAAGGGGATGCCAATTATAGTTGCTATAGGTTCAGAGTCATCATCAGATGAAATAATCAATGGAGTATTGTTTAGGTACAAATCAAGATAGCTCATTTTTTACACCATTAATGGGGGTCTCTTTGAGAGATGTTTTGATAAATTCAAACCAGTGAAAGGTTTTCCTTTAGTTTGCTCATTTATTTCCTTTAAGAAATCATCAAAGGGCAATTCCTTAACATCACCTGTTTGTCTATCGCGAATGCTAAGATTTTCAGAATTTACTTCTTTTTCGCCAATAACCAAAATGTATCTAATCCATTCCTTTTCTGCTTCACGAATTCTTTTTCCAATGCTTTCATTTCTATCATCAATATCCACACGAATATTATTACTAGAAATTTTATCAGTCAAAGTTTCACAAAAGTCGTTAAATTCCTCTTTCAGTGGAATTACTCTAATTTGTGTTGGTGCTAACCATAGTGGATATTGTGGTTTTCTTCCTTCCTTGATGTCTTTTGCAGCCTTTTCCAATAATACATAGAGAATTCTCTCAATTGCGCCACTAGGAGAGTTGTGTAAGATTATAGGATATTGTTTATTATTATTCTCATCAACAAATTCAATTCCATATCTATCAGCATTTTCTACATCAATTTGGTCTGTAGAGAGAGCAGATGCCTTTCCTAGATTATCAATAAAGTTAAACTCCCATTTTAGAACAAAATAAAAGAATTTGTCTTTCCACATTTCAACTAATACAGGTTTGCCATGTTTCTTGACAAGTTCCTCAATTGCGGATTTATTTTCATTGTAAAAATCTTCAGTGAATCTAATAGCCATCTCATAATCAGGTTTGTCAATTCCTAATTCATGAAGAACACTTTGAGATAGATCAAATCGAATCTTAATCTCATCAATTGCCTGATCCATATCTTTACAGAATGCGTGACAGTCAGGCATTGTAAATGCTCTGAGTCGTCTTAAACCAACGAGTTCGCCGGATTGTTCTCTTCTAAAGCTATACCTTGTTAACTCGTAAAGCTTGAATGGTAAGTTCTTGTAAGATAGTTGGTATTGACTTGCCATTAAAAATTGCCCAAAACAAGCAGCAAATCTCAAAAAGAGTTTTTTCCCATCTGAATCAATATTGTATTGTCTTGCTGGAAATCGGTTAAAGTAACTAACCATACTTGGATGTTCTGAATCATACATAATCGGAGTTTCAACTTCATAGCCACCATATTCCTTTACTTTATCAGTGACATAACTTTCAATCAAAGATTTTATCAGACGACCATTAGGATAAAATCTCAAGTTACCAGAATCTGAAGCTGGTTCATAATCTGCAATGGTCATTTTCTTCATTAATGCAACATGTGGTGGAGTTTCATCTACATTACGTTGTTTTACGGATTCATATTTTGCCAAAATTTCTAATTTTTTGTGATTTGAAAAATCAAAATCACCTATGTTGATCATTGTTCCATCAAGAGACATTATCTTCCAATAAGAACGGATTTTGGACTCGCCTTCTAGGGCCTCAGATGTAATTTCTTCATTATTTTTTGAATCTGTTGAATCTTTTGTAATTACTTTAAAGCTTTCAGCTAGTGGATGTCCTTTTACTTTTACATTATAAGATTTTGTCCAGCCAAATGGAGAATGAGATACTTCAAGATCAGATGCGTTTTCTTCCATCTCCTTAAGTAAAGTCATCGCAATGGATGGTTTTGCAAGATTAGAGCTAAGATGAGCATATGGATATACCAATAATTTTTTGCAGCCAATTTGTTCCATAGAATTTTTTATCTGAGATATTGCATTTTGTGCTACTGAAGAATCATCACCATCTTCTATTGCAATAAATGCAACTACAATTTCCTCAAATCTTACGGTTTCAGGATTTTCAATATCTTCAGCTGATTGGATCTCCTTTTTTGTTGGAGTATACTCAATGTGATCACAATGCAATTGCAATATACGCATAATTTCAAACAGAAATCACAATTGAATTAAGTGTTTACTAAAAATGTAAAATATTGAATTTTTTATGTTGTTTGTGCACGTAAAGAAATTATTGAGCGTAAAATCAAGCCAGATATTCCTAAATTTGAAGTCAGAAATTCAGCTGCTCTTGAAAGAGGCTCTTCCCCACGAAATCCTTCATCATAAATCATTTCAACTGAACCTTTGTCAGTCTCAACAAAAGAAGTTATCAAAGAATAATCACCCAATTTTTCATCAGTTCTTTCATTGTAAAGACGTAATTCGACTTTGGAAATTGTAAAACCATCTTGAACAAAATTCCCAGAGGAGAACAAAACCTCAACATCATCAGGTGTTCTATTTACTCGCTGTGGATCATGTAAATCAACTATATTCATTTGGTATTATTTCAGATCATTCCTAATTAAGTAATATTTGCTTGAAAATTCACAATTTTACATTCCACACAAAGAATCCTTGCGCAAGTATTATTTACAGCAAAAAAAGTGTTAATCTTGACCTCTTATTTACTCGTAAAACAATAACTTATGCATGGCACAGAATTTGGAATATCTTACAGGAATAAAATACCTTAGCGATAAAATAACTGAAAAAGCAATCATGGACATCATTCAAGATATACTTCTAAAACTTATGCTACACAAACTTCTTTTCATAAACAACATCAGTAAAAAGGCATATTTGGTTGAAAGACAGAATATTTTAAAGTATTATAATATTGAGAAAAAACAACAGAGACCATCAAACTGTACTTTGGAATGATCAAAAATTATTTGAAGTCTTAATATTTGTTTGATAAAACTAAATGATCCATATAATTAGAAAATATATTTTCAAATTTGTGTAATGAGTATATTTACAAAAAATTAAAAACAAAAAAATGAAAAAAAGTTGTACTTTTAGTATTTTGGTATAATGCTAAGTCTTGATTTTGAAGAGATTACAATTATTGAGATAATTGCTACTGCTAGAATCATGGCTGCAATTGTACCAAATTCTGGAATTACATAGGTACCAATAATTTCAATTTCTTCT
>CATMRH010000009.1 GCA_950073955.1 uncultured archaeon
GAAGATGTTTGTTTGCGTCAAGTTAACTATTTTGAAAAACGTATCAAAGAATATGCTGCAGTCTTTTATGATAACCCAATTCTAATTTCACGAACTAAAGATACTGGTGTACTGTCACGACAAGATGCAATTAGACTTGGAACAACTGGTTCTGTACTTCGTGCAAGTGGTGTTGATTTTGATGTAAGAAAGAAGGAGCCTTATGATGTCTATGATGAATTAGATTTTGAATCTATTGTGATGAAAGAAGGAGATTCTTATGCAAGATCTAAAGTTCCATGGCTTGATATGATGGAAAGTTGTAGAATAATTAGACAAGCATTAGAAAAAATCCCGAAGTCTGGTTCTGTTAGAGTTAAACTTAAACCAAATCCAAAAGGGAAAGGATTTGATACAGTATACAAACGTGTAGAATCTGGTAGAGGCTCTTTAGGCTGCTATATTGTTTCTGATGCCAAACCAGAACCCTACAGGTTAAAGTTGAGTGTTCCTTCCTTTAGAAACTTGATTGCATTACCATATCTTCTCAAGGGTGAAAAACTTGGTAACATGCCATCAGTTTATTGGAGTCTTAATTATTGGCCAGTGGAGGCAGATAGGTAAATGTCAGTTATTGCACCAAATTTTAAACTAAGTGGATTTATCAAATCATTACTTGACAATATTTTCTGGATCTTGTTGATATTTGTTTTAGTTGGACTTCCAGCAGTTTTTATGATTTTATTCCTAGTTGAATTACCTGTAATTGATGGAGAGATACTTACACCCTTCCTTGCACTTTCATATTTAGTAAATCCAACGCGTACTCTTCCAGTACTTCATGCATTCCTGACAACTGACATCTTTAGAGTAATGGCATTTCCTGGATTTGGTTTTGCAGCATTACTTGCTGCTTCAGTAATTTTTATTGAAAGAAAGATGATGGCAAAACTACAACTAAGAGTCGGTCCTTTCTACTGTGGAAAAGTTGAAGGTATTTTACAATTAATGGGTGATGGACTAAAATTAATTTCTAAAGAAATTATTATTCCTGCCAAAGCAGATAAGCCAATTTTCTGGGCAGCTCCAGTACTCTTTGTTGCAACTGCAGCTGCATTTGTTGCATTAATTCCTGTAGCTCCTGGTTGGGTAGTTGCAGATATAGACTTGGGATTACTTGGAGTATTTGCAGTAATTGGATTCTTCCCAATTATTACTATTCTTTCTGCATGGTCAGCAAACAGCAAGTATCCATTCATAGGAGGAATCAGAGCCTTGTTCCAAATGGTTTCATTTGAAATTCCATTAATCTTGTCTCTGTTGGGGGTTGTTATGCTAACTGGAACTCTAAACTTGTCTGAAATTACAGAAAGTCAAGCTAATTTCCCATGGATTATATTTTTGCCAATTGGTGCTATTGTCTTCTTTATTACAATGCTTGCAGAATTAGAAAGAATTCCATTTGACTTACCAGAAGCAGAAAGTGAAATTGTAGCCGGATGGTTGACAGAACTCTCTGGAATGCTGTATGGCCTTGTTCAACTAGGATCCTATCTGAAACTTTATGCGTTTGCAGCCTTGTTTGTTGTCTTGTTCCTTGGTGGTTGGAATGGCCCAATGATTGTACCTGCATTCCCAGAGCAAATTATTACTGAAGGAATTGAAATGGGTCCTATAACTCTCACTGTTGATGGATTGGGACCATTAGTTCATGAGACAATAACACAAGAAATGCTTAATGGAACACTCTGGTTTGTTCTCAAAACCGCTGGAGTAATTTTCTTTATAATATTGCCAAGAGGTGTGTTCCCAAGAGTTAGAGTTGATCTATTGTTGGATCTTGGTTGGACTAAACTTATTGGACTTTGTTTCATTAACATCTTTATTGCACTAGGTTTGCTTTACGCTGGAGTGTTGGGGCCAGGAGGATTACAATAATGGGAACTGCCACAGGTATCATCCTTGCACTAAACTCAGGAATTAAGCATCTTGCAATAAAGCGATTTACACTTCGTTATCCTGAAGAGAAACTAAAGTTTGTAGGTGATGGATATCAATATGATCCTTCAACTGGTGTTGGAATTGCTGGGCTAAAGGGGCGTCATATGTTATTTCATGATAAATGTACTGGTTGCCAATTATGTGCTATTGCATGTGAAGGAGTTGCTGAAGCAATTGCAATGGTAAAGGTTCCAGAAGAACATAAACACAACAAGAAAGCAATCATGCCTCAGATTGATTATGGTAAATGTGTTTTCTGTGGTCTTTGTGTAGATGCATGTCCATTTTATGCACTTTACATGACTAATGACTATGAACTTTCTTCATTTTCCAAAGAAGGTTTAATCTATACACCTGCTCAACTTCAGGTAAAACCATACGTTGCACAAGATGTAGACATTATAATTACTGATAGAGGTGCATCACATGGCTGATATTGCATTTCTTGCGTTAGCTGTAATTACAATTGGTTCTGCAATTGCTGCACTTGAAATGAGATCATTGATTTATGGCTCAATCGCCTTGATGGGCTCTCTTGGTGGAATTGCTGGATTCTTCTTATTGTTAGATGCACCATTTGTTGCATTGTTCCAACTAGCAGTCTATGTTGGTTCTATTGCTGTTCTAATTTTGTTCACAGTAATGCTGGTAAAAAGAGAACTCATCTTCAATAAAATTGAAGACAAGAGAAGAAAGTTTGCAGGAATTGGATTAATGCTTTTGATAATGGTATCATTAGGTGCTGTATTCATAGATTCTGGAATCAAAACAATAACTACTGATGAGCCCCCAGTTGATTTTAGAGATATTGGTACAGACTTTGTAACATATTATTGGCCTGCATTGATTTTGATGGGCTTAATTTTAGCAAGTACTGTAACTGGTGCTTTAGTTTTAGCTAGACGAGTGGATGTGGAAGATGGCCAACGAACTAATTGATTTTACACTTGTATCCATTGCTCTATTGGGCATAGGAATTTACGGTCTTGCAGTAAAACGTAATTTTATTCGAATGCTCTTTGCAATTGAAATAATTATCAACGCTGCAAACCTCAACCTTGTCGCATTTGGTCGATTTATACCTCATAGTGGCGGTCAGACTTTGGCCTTATTCTCAATTGCAATTGCAGCTGCAGAAGTGGCTGTCGGACTTTCGTTAATTATCGTAGCTTACCGTATGTATCAAAATATCGATATTGCAGACTTTAGGAGTTTGAAGGGATAATGGAATATGCATTATTACAGGCAATTTTCTTGCCACTTCTATTATCTCCAGTCGTCTACATTATTGGAAGAAAAGCAGGCCCTACACCAGCAATGTGGGTTACATTTGCAATTTTACTTTACGCAACAATTCTAATAGTTAATGCTGCACTTTCTGGAACTGTAGAAGAACATTATCCATGGACAACCCAGTTTGGTGAATTTGGTTTCTTGTTAGATGGTTTAGCATCACCATTTGCAATAATGATTTATGTTCTATCTACAATCTTGGTACTTTACTCAAAACCATATATGCTTCATATATTCCACCATCAATTCGAAGAAGAACGTAACATCAACACATCTGGAAGTGGACAAACTTCAATAGTTGAATCATCTGCTCTCTCAAATTATGTAAATGCTAAATCCGGACTTTACTTTGCACTTTATCTTCTCTTTGCAGTTGGAATGCTTGGAACAGTTCTTGCAACAAACCTGATTGAGTTCTTTGTATTCTTTGAGATCATGTTGATTCCTGGTTTCTTCTTAGTTGCTCTTTGGGGTGCCGGTAATAGAAGAAAGATTGGTTTAATGTTCTTGTTTTGGACTCACTCAGGTGCAGTTGTTTTACTGTTAGGCTTTTTGATGATTGGTCTTACCGTTGGAAGTTTTGACTTTGCAGATATTAACGAATCAGAAATTCCTCAAGACATTGCAATGCTTTCTGCAGTTGCGATTGCATTAGGTCTTGGTGTTAAACTAGCGGTCTTTATGTTCCACATTTGGCTACCATATGTCCACGGTGCTGCACCAACACCAATTAGTGCATTATTGTCTCCGGCAATGATCGGAATTGGAGTTTATGGTATTTTCAGATTAATTGTTGAATTCTTACCTGCAACATTTGCCGACCTTTCAATATGGTTCTACATTTGGGGTCTTGTTACAATGATTTATGGCGGTGCAATGGCACTAATGCAAGATGACTTGAAACGTCTTCTTGCTTACTCTAGTATAAGCCAAATGGGTTATCTCTTGTTTGGTATTGGTACAATTTCTGTACTTGGTCTTACAGGTGCAGAGATGATGTATGTAACACACGCTATTGGAAAAGGTATTCTCTTCATGATGGCTGGAGTTATTATCGTTAAAGTTGGAACCAGAAGTATCTCTAAACTTGGAGGATTAGCTGGAAAGATGCCGATCACAGCAGTATGTGCAGTTATTGGCGCATTAACAATCATGGGAATTCCACCAACTGCTGGTTTCATGGGAGAATGGATTCTCTTTGCAGGTGCATTAGAGACTGCACTTGAAGAAGGTTCTACACTTAGAGCAGTAGGATTCGGATTAGGTCTTGTTGCAACTGTTCTTACAATGTCTTATCTTCTTTGGATGCTAAAACGTGTATTCTTTGGCAAAACTCCTGAACATCTTGAAAATGTGAAAGAAGGAAGTTGGTACATGGTTGCACCAATGATGGTGTTGGCAGGATTTTCTATTGTACTAGGAATTTATCCTGACATCTTCTATAAATCAATAATTCCGTACATGAGTGGGGTTTTGGGGGTTTAGAATATGGCAACTGAATTACTAGGATTTGAAATTGGAGCAACTAGTGCTTGGTTAGTTTGGATACTACCGTTTGCTGCAGCTCTAATCATACCTGGAATTGCTAAATTATCCAAATACGGAACTGGCCACTTATCAAAACACGCAACTGGTTATATTGCAGTTGGATTTGCTTTGATGAGCACATTATCTGCAGCATCATTGATTCCAATTGCTTTAGAGGCTGGTGAAATACATCATCAAATTCCATGGATAGAATCACTTAATCTTAATGCTGGTGTCTTGGCAGATCCACTTTCCATTATAATGTCAAACGTTGTTGGTTGGATTTCATTTCTCATTTTAATTTACAGTACGGGATACATGAAAGGCGATAAAGACATTACAAGATTCTGGTTTTGGATGATGTTCTTTATTGGTTCAATGCAGTTAATTGTTATGTCTGATAACTTACTTCAAGTATTCTTTGGATGGGAAGGTGTAGGTCTTGCGTCGTATGCATTGATCAGCTTTTGGTATCGTGACAAGAAGAAAGATCATGTTGGTACTGAAGGACGTACTGTTCTTGGTATGTTAGATTACTATTCTCCAACTCATGCTGGTATGAAGGCATTCATCATGACCAAAGTTGGTGATGTTATGATGATTGCAGGTATGCTTTTGATATTTGTGTATGCAGGTACTTTTGGATTCAAAGAATTACTTGGAGATACCGAATGGGCAGTTACAATGGCCTCTCAAGGGCTTTTGGTTCCTGCATTTGTTTTAATCTTTGGAGGAGCTGTAGGAAAATCTGCACAATTCCCATTAAACGAATGGTTGTTAGAAGCAATGACCGGTCCTACTGCTGTATCTGCATTGATTCATGCAGCGACTATGGTTAAGGCAGGCGTGTTCTTGGTTGCAAGAATAGGTCCTCTTGTATTTGCATTAGGAGCAGCAGGAATTCTTGCTGATCAATTCTTTGAGATTATTGCTTGGGTTGGTGCAATTACTGCACTATTACTTGCAACACAAGCAATGGTTAATCCTGAAATTAAAAAAGTTCTTGCTTATTCTACTGGCTCTCAAATTGGTTATATGATGATGGCATTGGGTGTTGCAGGATTATCTTATCAATATGTTGATGGTTATACTGCAGGATTCTTCCATTTAATTTCTCACGCAATGTTCAAAGCTTCTTTATTCATGGCAGCTGGTGCTATATTACATACTGTTGGCTCCCGATTTATGACAGATATGGGTGGTCTAAGGAAAAAGATGAAGAAAACTTATGCATTCATGTGGGCTGCAGGTCTTGGGTTGATGGGTGCTCCATTTATCACAACAGGTTTCTGGAGTAAGGATGCAATCTTTGCTGCTGTCTATGAATCTGGAAATGAATGGGCAATGCCACTGTTTGCAATTGCTGTGTTTACTGCAGCCATTACATCATTTTATACTGTAAGAATGATGGGACTAGTCTTCTTTGGAAAGCAGAGCAAACACATAGAAAAGATGGAAGAAGAAGGACATCATATCCATGAAGCACCATTATCAATGTGGATTCCATATGGAATTCTTGCAGTTCTTACAATTGGAGTTGGTCTTGTTGGATTATCATTCGAAGATGGACTTCACCATACGTTTGTAGACTATCTTGAAAATTCATATGGTATTCATACTGAACATCTGGCAATAGAATCATCAATTCTACCAGAATTCTTGCAAGGACTTAATCCTGTTGCACTTGGTTCATCATTGGCAGCATTTGCAATAGGTGCTGGATTAGGTTACATCTTCTATATTGGTAGGTGGGTTGATCCTGTAAAATTTGTAAACTCTAATCTATTCTTTTATGGTATTCACAAACTTCTCTTAAACAGATGGTATCTTAATGCCATCATATACTGGTGCTTTGTTGTAACACCATTATGGTTATCAAGAGGTGTATTCAGGTACTTTGAAAAGACAGCTATAGATTATGGTATGAACGATGGATTCCAGAAAGCAGTTGGATGGAGTGCAAAAGTTGTCCAAGGAACACAGACAGGCGTCTCACAATCGTATCTATTCGTATTTGGAGCAGGATTACTATTCGTAGTTCTGATATTGTTGATATAGGTGATATGAAATGTTAGAAATTACTTCCACCCCCTTGGTTATAATGGCAATTCTAGGAACTGTTGGAATTCTTATTCCAATCATTAGTATTGCAAGAAAAGAACAAGGTTCTAACTCATTTTATGCTGTAATTGCCTTTGCAGCATTAATTGTATCCATTGGTTATGTTGGATACCAATTCATAAATGATAATGTAGCAGCATCTGCTCTATTCTCTGAAGATGTACTTGTAGATGATGCATTTGGTGGATTATTTGCAATTGCAATGCTAATTGTTGCTTTGTTCACTACTGTTGGTTCTTTCAATTACATGAGAAAACATAACTCTCCCGCTGTATACTATTCTCTAATTCTACTCGCAACAATTGGTATGGTGTTAGTAGCATATTCTACTGACTTGGTTATGTTGTTTGTTGCCTGGGAGCTCATGAGTCTTCCAACATACATTTTGGTTGGCTTTTTGAAAAAGAACCCAAGCTCAAATGAGGCTGCTCTAAAGTATTTCTTGTTTGGTGCATTATCATCTGCAATTATTGTTTACGGAATTTCAATTGCATATGGATTAACTGGTTCTACAAACATTGGACAAGTTATTCAAGGTTATTCGACACTTGATCCGTCTATGTTACCACTTGCTTTACTTTCAGTTGGAATGTTTATTGCAGGATTTGGATTCAAGATGGGACTTGTACCTTTTCATCAATGGCTTCCTGATACATATGAAGGCGCACCACCACCAATCGCTGCTCTCCTTGCAGCAGGAACAAAGAAAGTCGGATTTGCTGCAGCAATTAGAATAATCGTTCTTGGAATGGTTGTTCTAAATCTTGATTGGACATTAGCTCTTGGCGTTCTTGCAGTTATGACAATGACAATTGGTAACATTGCTGCAATTATGCAAAAGAATCTTACTAGAATGTTGGCATATTCTAGTATTGCACACGCTGGATACATTTTGATAGGGCTTGCGGTTGCACCATATAGTTCCCTTGGTTTACAAGGTTCTTTGTATCATATTCTGAACCATGCAGTAATGAAAGGCATGGCCTTTATTGCAATTGCAGGAATTGTAACAACCCTTGCGGTTACTCATCTCGATAAACTACAGGGACTTGGAAGACGAATGCCAATTACTGCTCTAGCTTTGGTTATCTCTTTATTCGCACTGGCTGGTGTTCCCCCACTGGCAGGATTCTGGAGTAAATTGATGTTGTTTGGCAGTGCATTAGATGCTGGTTCTGTAGTATGGTGGGCACCATGGCTTGCAATCGCTGGCGTACTTAACAGTGCATTGTCTCTTGCTTACTATGGTTGGATCACAAGAAAGATGTACTTTGAAGGAGAAAGAGAGAAGAGAGTTAAAGAACCAAAATCAATTATTGCTGTAATGATCTTCTCAATGATTTTCTTGATAGGATTTGGTGTATATCCAGAACCTGTCATACAATTTGTAGAATTTGCAACTCCAGTACTTAGTTTAGACTTTACGCCTTAAATGAAGTAAACTTAACTAAATTTTGTAAATTTATCTTTGCATCATTATCTGGAAGCTTTCTCAAATAGGCTCTTGCTTTTTCAGAATATTCTTTTAGCATCTCTTCCATTTTGTCAAAAACATCTCTTGGGTCTAAACTTTTCTTGATTAACATATTAAACAATTTGTCTTCATTTTTCCAATCAAACAAATCATCTCTAATTTGATATGCAATTCCAATATTTTTACCATATCCAGTTAATGCTTCAATTTGATCTTCTGTCCCATTTGCAATAATTGCACCTGTTCTAGCAGCAACTTCAAATGCTGTTGCTGTCTTGTATTCAATTACTTTGAGATAATCAGCAAATGTAACATCTTCACTAGTTTCTAGCCTGCTTTCAATCATTTCTCCTTCACTCATCAACATAGCAGTGGTAGCTAAATCTTTTGTGATTCTCGTATTATCTAATCTAGAAGATATTGCAAGAATTAAACCTAAAACAAAGTCTCCTGTAAGGACACTAGTGTTGTATCCATATTTGATATGGAATGGATCCTTTTGTCTTCTCATAGTTTCATTATCAATAATGTCATCATGGATAATTGATTCCATATGTAAAAACTCAACTGCACAAGATGCTGAAAATGTATTTTCATCAATTTTACCCACACATTCTGCAGCTAAGGTCAAAATTATTGGTCTGATACGTTTCCCACCCTCTAGTGAATACTTTAGTGGTTCAATGAATTCCGATTCAGAATAAAGATCTAACTCATTCTCTAAAGCCTGATCTATTTTTTTAATATACTTACCATAGGTTTCAAGTAAAGGATTAATCTCGATATTTTTTCTATCCAAAATAGCTTAATCAAAAAACTTTGTTATTAGTAAATAAATCTTGGTGCTCCTGCCGGGATTTTCATCGATAGATTTTGAACCCGGGATCTTTGCCTTGAAAGGGCAAAATGCTTGACCGGTCTACACCACAGGAACCCAAGAGAATTCAGTATTTTGACCATAAAATCTTTTGTAAATCACAAAGATTTTTTATTGGTAGATTTGGAGATGAGACATGAATATAATAAAAAGAATTGATGCAATGATTGAAGAAAGAAGTTTACTAAAACATCCATTCTACCAGATGTGGTCTGATGGAAAGTTAATGCAGAAATCTTTAGCAGGCTATTCTAAAGAATATTTTCAACTTGTAAAAGCAGTTCCATCTTTTATGACTCCAATTATTGAAAAAGCACCTGATTCAGTAGTTAGCGAATTAATTATAAACCAACAAGAAGAATCTGATCATGTAAAACCATGGATTAACTTTGCAGGAGAACTTGGTGTATCTGAAGATGAACTAATTTCCTACACTGGATTAACCAAAACTCAAAAAGCTGTGTCTGATTTGAATCAATTAATGAATACCTTTGAAGGCGGCACATGCGCAATGTATGCTTTTGAAAAAGAAATTCCCAAAATTAGTCAAACAAAACTTGATGGATTAGCAGAATTTTATGGGCTAACTAATGATGGAGCTACAGAATACTTCAAACTCCATACTGAAGCTGACATTAGACATACTGCATCATGGAGAAATATTCTAGAAAAATCTTCAATTGATTCAAACAACTTGCTTGAAATTGCAGACAAATCTATTTCTGCACAAAACTTGTTGCTTGATAGTTGTTATGAAGAATACTGCTAATCTCATAACATTTTATACCTGAGAAAAAATTCATCTGCTTAGGGCCCGTAACTCAGCTTGGTAGAGTAACCGGCTCATAACCGGTGAGCCAAGGGATCGAAGCCCTTCGGGCCCATTTTATTTCCATTAGTTTTAAAATAAGCTAACCTAAAATTTATTGGCCGCAATGAAGAATCAGAGTTATATCTGAATGATGATGGGAAGGCATTTGTCTGAGCTGCCAAAACTCATTTGCCGATTTGATTTTTTACCTTTTCCAAGATACTTTCATCCACAAAATTTTGTTCATACAATGCTTCTGTAATTTGTAAAATATTTAGAATTGAATGCATCTTTACTCCTAATTCAGACAAAGCTTCATCAGCTCCTTCCATTCTATTAACAATTACATATGCATCTGTTACTGAAATGTTGACTTCTTTTAGTAATTTAATTGCATTTACAATTGAACCGCCAGTAGTTGCAACATCATCAATCATGATCACTTTCATTCCTTCATGAATTTTCCCTTCAACTGATTTTGAAGTTCCATAATCTTTTGGTTTACTTCTTACATAGATTAATGGTTTGACAGTTTCTATAGCTAATGCTGATGCAATTATCAAACCACCTGTTGGCACTGAAACAATGGAATCAAATTTGTTAAATCCAATATTTTGCGCAATCTCATTTTCAAGATATTTTACCATTTTTCTAAATTCATGAGGATAGCTTGGAACTAGCCTTAAATCTACATAGTATGAACTCTTTTTACCACTAGCAAGTGTAAAGTCTCCAAATTTTATTATGTTATTTTGATGCAAAAATGTTGTAAACTCTTTAACAAATTCCATACCAAAATTAACTACACTGGATTTATTTTGGTTTGTATTGTGTATGAGTTATGCCTGAAATCTGGTTAAATTATGGAATTACAGACGTTGTTTTAGATATAAGAGCAGAGAATTTAGAGCAAAAAATTGATTCTGAAGGAAAAATTTTGGAAGATTCAGTGATAAATGAAAAACTCAACACACTTGATTTATCAAAACCAATGGAACTCGTAGTTTTACATAATTCTAAATCTATTCAAAAAATCATTTCATCACTATTTACTTTATGTGAACAAAAATCAAAACCATTTCCAAAAATTTTAGCTGATAAAAAAATCCTGAATTTAGTCAAAGCAGGATTACCTGAAGGAAGTTCAATTAACGAATTTGATGATGTTGAAATTTCAAATTCAAATCTTATATTCATGGCTGAAATGGAATTTGATGGATTATTTGGTTATGAGACCATTTCAACACGTCTGATCAAAAAATTTGGTTTAGAATCTATGCTTTCAGCATATGCAAAAAGACAAGGAAATCTTCCTACTCCTGGACAATACCCTGAAAGTTTGGAAGAATCCAAAAAATTTACCAATAATTTTGAAATTCAAGGAATTGAAATAGTTGCAAATTCTGAAGGAATAATTGATTTTTCTATAGATCATCCTTCAAAAACTCTATCTTCAACAAAAATTATGGAATCACATTCAATCAAAGATATAGATCAACACAAAACTATGGTAATTAGTACTGGAAAAGATTCAAGTAATGACAATCTTGGAAAATCGCTCTCTTCACTCTGGAATTGTGCAAATGCCATCAAAAAAGACGGTCTTGCTATTTTAGTAGCTGAATGTAAAAGTGGTTTAGGTTCTGATGCAATTCAACAATACATTGAAGGTAGATTAACTTTAGAACAACTTGAAAATCCTATCAAATACATTAGTGGAATGGAAGACTTGTTATTTCTTTCACAGGTCCAAAAGAATTTTCAAATTTGTTTAGTTTCTATTCTTCCTGAATTTTATGCCAAGAAACTTAACATGATTTCTTTACAAGGAATTAAGTATTCTCTGGACTATATTCTTAAAACACAAGGTGCCAAACAAAAAGTTGTAGTAGTTACAGATGGTGCTAGACTTTTGTTAAGGTAAAATACTAGACCAAAAACCTGATGGTAATGGTGCGCATAAAACTGCTAATACCACGATTCCAATGTATGCAAATTTTCTGTTTCTTGAAAGTGGTGAAATATCATCCAATGGAGATGCACTAGGACTTCTTGAACTCATTATTAGAATTAATATTGCCATTAACCAATAATTTAACAAAACAAGAATTGCCATACTTCCATAAGTTGCATATCTATGCATCTTTTGACCCAGTAATGTTCTTGCCATGTGACCTCCATCTAATTGCCATGCTGGAAGTAAATTCAAAAACGTAATTAAAAATCCAATCCAAGCTGCAAACATAATGGGAGTCATAATAACTTGATATCCGGCTCCTCCTTTGCCGAACATTGCCAAACTAGCAGACATTAACAATGGTTCTCCTTGGCTCCATTCCATCAATCTAGATTCAGCAAATAATTCTGCAGCAACTGCTTGTTCTATAACTGGTGCAGTATATGCTCCATAAATTGAAACTATTACTGCAATTACTAATCCTGCAATAGGACCTGCAATAGCAACATCAAATAAAATTTCTCGATTAATAGTCAATCCTTTTGATTGGATAAATGCACCAAATGTTGGAATGCCAAGTATAGGCAATCCTGGAATAAAGTAAGGCCAAGTTGTTTTTAGCTTATGTGCTCTAGCAGCAACAATGTGACCAAGCTCATGAACCCCTAAAATTCCTAACAATGATAATGTATAGATTCCTGCCATCTGTAGAGGATCTCCAATCTCTACAATTGAATTTGTTCCATATGTTCTATAATATCCATCAACCATCACAAATGAAATTACAATGACAAACAAAATTCGAGGAGTCCATGTATTGCTCAACCACTTTCTCTGTTTTTTTACAGCAAATTTTTGAATGATGATGACTTTTGCACCATTGATCTCTTCTAATTTACATACATAACTCATATTTTCTAACTTTCTTGCTAAATCCACAAACTTTGATTTGAATTCCAAATCTTCAATTGTAAATTCTAATGAAAATTCTGCTTTTGTAAAATCACTGACCTCAAATATGGAATTTACTAGTGAAATAATCCCTTCTTGTGTGTGCTCTTCCATCTTTTTAAGACTAAATCTTTCCATTAAATGGCTTTCTGGTTTAAAATTAAATATTGATATACATATCATATTTCATGCAAGTAATTCTTAGAGAATTAGGTGACTGTAGTATTAGACGAGCAGAAATAAGCGACCTGATTCCTATTATGGAAATTAATTTGAAGACACTTCCTGAGCACTATTCTGATTATTTCTATGAAAACTTACTTGTAGAAATTCCTGAGGCATTTCTAGTTGCAGAAATTGGAGGAAAACATGTTGGTTATATTATGTGTAAAACTGAATATGGTTTTTCAAATTTTAAGAAATTAGGTTTTGTCAAAAAAGGTCATATGGTGTCTGTTGCAGTTCTTGATGATTATAGAAAGAAAGGAATTGGAAGTGTACTTGTTGAAGAATCTATCAGGGGCATAAAATTAAAAAAATGTGATGAATTCCACCTTGAAGTAAGATGTAGTAATAATGAGGCTGTAAGAATGTATGAAAAACTTGGATTTGTTATTAGACAACAACTAAATGCCTACTATCGAGATGGTGAAGATGCATATCTTATGGCAATTGAATTTGATTAGTTCAAACCAATAAATAACTCACAAAAAATTCTTTTGCATGAACAAGCGTAAAGGAACAGGTATTACAATTTTTGTGCTTTGCATTGGTGGATTTTTTCTTTATGCATATTTGTTGATGCTCTCTGAATGGAGTCCTATTATATTACAATTATCTGTATTGATGATTGCAGGCGGAATACTTGGAGTAGTTGCATGGATTGGATATGTTATGGCAACAACAAAACCTCCATCTGCATCTATCACATCAAATGATTAATCTATTTTGAAATTTTTACATCTACCACAGTCTGATAATATCTAGGACCTACTGCTCTGACAATTTTTGAACTTAGAATTTTTGATTGTACTGGTGTAACTTGAAGATAATGTTCTTCTGAAAGTTTTCCAGCTTCTGATTTTTTGTCAGCATGAATATGTGAATAGTAATGGATAATGCCTCCATTTTTGGTTGTACTAATTGCAGATTCTAAAAATTCATCAGATCTTTCAGGTAACAACATTAACGTTCTATCAGATTTGTCAACTAATTGCTCTTTGATAATTTCTGACGCATCACCGTTTATAGAAATTACTTTTCCAGCAAGTTTGTTTAATTCAATATTTTTTACACATAACTTTGACGCAACTGGGTTTATGTCAAGACTATAAACAGTACATTTTTTCTTTTTTGCAGCCATTATAGAAAACATTCCTACTCCCGCAAACATATTGGTTATTACCTCTCCATCCTGAACTAAATTTCCAATTCTTTCTCGCTCTGTAGAAAGCCTAGGTGAAAAAAATGCATTTTCAACATCTACTAAAAATTTACAGCCAAATTCCTTGTATTCTGTTTCAGTATTGTCTTCTCCTGCAAGAATCTCTAGGTTTCTTGTACGAAAATCTCCTTCGACATCTGATGCCTGATAAAAAACACTTCTAGCAACTTTTACCTCGTTTAGCAAAGTTTCGCCGATGATTTTTTTCTTTGATAAGAGAGAATCAGGAATTCTTACGATGATTATATCTCCAATCTGATCAAAGGCTGAGATTAACTCATCACTTTCTTTTGATGTGAGAGTATTTTCCAGTACCTTTTTTAACATTCGAGTCAATGCTTGTAATAGTAATTTCCAGATGCCTTCTGTTCTTTATCCAATCTGCTTTCTAATTTGTTTACACGAGGTCTGAGACTTCTTTCATCTCTTCTAAAGGACATATCTAGTGATTTTAGAAATCTATTCATTGCATCAGCTTTTGGCATTGGAGATGTAGCTTGACCAACTATTCCTGACTCTCCTTCAAAGATTATCATTGTATCAGAAACAAGATCCATCAGTTGCAAATCATGATCAATTACTATTGCTGATTTTCCAAAAGAGCGAACAAATTTCTGTAAAAATTTTGCTACTACAATCCTGTCCTCTACATCCAAAAATGCTGATGGTTCATCTAATGCATACAGATCTACTTTTTGTAATAAGCATGATGCAACTGCCACTTTTTGTAATTCTCCTCCAGAAAGATTCTTGACAGATTTATTGTAAAGTTTTTTAATTTTTAATGGTTCAAGTATTTGTTCTTCTTCAAGACTTCCTTCAACTGGATTACCATTTGCTTTATCTAATAATGCTATAACTTCTACATCAATATCATTTTGAAGATACTGTGGTTTGTATGCTATCTTTATTTTCTTATCAATGCTGCCCGAATCTGGTTTTTCAACTCCTGCAATCATCTTCATCATAGTAGTTTTTCCAAGAGCATTTGCACCCATTATGCCTAAAACTTCACCTTTTCTTACTCGACCAGGCTCAATTGTTACTGAAAATGAAGAATATTTTTTCTCAAGTTTTGGGTAAGTTACAATATCACTTCCTTCTTGGAATATATCCGTGGATGAAGAGGATACATCAAAAGAAAATTTCTTGTCTCTAAATCTAACATTTTCTGCTGGTAAATATCCATCAAGAAAAACATTGATTCCTACTTTGGTAGATAAAACGCTTGAAACAATTCCATATGCTGCGGGGTCACCATATAATACTTCTACAAAGTCACTGAGAAAATCTAGTAATGTAAGATCATGTTCAACTACCATGACACTTTTTCCAATTCTAGCTAAATTTTGAATTACTCTTGCAACTCCAATTCTTTGAAAAACATCATTGTATGATGATGGCTCATCAAAAAAGTAAAATTCTGTATCTTTTGATGCAGCTACTGCTACCGCTATTCTTTGTAGTTCACCTCCACTAAGTTCTTTCAAACTCTGCTCCATAGAATTTTCTAGTCCCAATTTTTTGATTAACTCTCTAGACACACCTCTTTCATCATATTTCTCAAGAAGTTCTTTTCCTGTTCCATCAAATGCTTGTGTAATCTGATAAACCTGTTGTGGTTTTATTGATGAACGAATTTTTTTTTGTTCAATTTTTTCAAAATGTTGTTTAAGTTCAGTTCCACTGTAATATTTTAAAATCTCATCCCATTCAGGTGGGTTTTCATATCTTCCAAGATTTGGTTTTAAATTTCCTGATAGTATGTTTATTACTGTACTTTTTCCCATTCCATTTCTTCCTAGCAGTCCAACCACTTGCCCTATCTTTGGAGTGGGTAATCTGAATAGTCGAAATGAATTTGGACCATATTGATGAATTTTGTCTGTAGCTAACTCACTTGCAAGATTAACAATAGTTATTGCATCAAATGGACATACTTTGACGCATATTCCACAGCCATTACAGATGTCTTCATCGATCTGGGCTTTTTTTGATTCTTCATTCAAAACAATACAATCTGCGCCTGATTTGTTGACTGGGCAGTACTTTATGCACTCTAAACCACATTTTTTTGGCTGGCATAGATCCTTATCTAAAACAGCAACTCTGTGTGTCATGTTGTAACTCGGTATTTTCTTTGCTTTATACCTATTTTGAGTACATTTGAAATCTTGCGTTACGTTAATAGATGAGAATCAGACATAATTTTTTAAGCCGGCCATAGCGTTAGGGTGCGACCCAATCCCATTCCGAACTTGGAAGTCAAACCTGACGTCGCTGTTGTGTTACTAAGATGCGAGAGCCCTTGGGAAGCAGCAGTGCTGGCATTTTCTAATTTTCAATCAATCTTTTAATAATCAATAAATTGGTTTTATTATGATTTCAATGTCAAATTGTACTGTATGTGGTGAATCATTTTCAGATGATATTAGATTTTTAAATCATATGATGGAGAAACATGGTTTTAGAAATCCAAATGTTGAAAAACCTGATAGAAATAGTCGAGGTTATTAGTTTTACAAATTTTGTAAATAATCTAAAATCAATCTTAATTGTCGATAAACTTGTTTATATTTTCCAAATAAATGGACTATTAGACCATTTATCTAGATATACTAGAGATCTATTTTTTTGCTATTTGTGAACAGACTTGACGATCTCAAAAAAACTGCTTTAACAGTTTTACAGTCTTGCTGACAATTCTCATCAACTCTCATAGATGATGATTTTTCTGTTTTTTTAGAAAAAATTGATTTCATTAATGGAAATAATGCTGCTCTTCCTCCATATGCCATTTTTTTATCAATAAACCAAAACATGTCTAAAGCAGATTCATCTAGAATTTCATTTCTTATCTTTGTCCCAAAATCTGAATAGTGTCCCACCATCGTCATTTTACCTCTTGCAAAAAAATCAACAAATTTCGCAAATTTCACACATAAGTAACATTGATTGTCAAAAACCACAATTGGAACATTTTCTTTTATTTCCACAATATCTATTAGAGACGATCAAATTAAAATTTTGCAGAAATAGATTTTTATTAAATTTACAAAGACAATGATCAAGATGGGGCTTAATTACTATCAAATTAAGAAGAATATTCTTAGAGCCAGAAAATTAGTGATTAAGGGAACTAATATTGCTCGATCAGGCCATCCTGGAGGCTCTTTTTCTATGGCAGAAATTTTAGGTTGTTTATTCTACAAATACCTAAAATTTGATCCTAATAATCCTCAATGGGAAGATCGGGATCGTTTAGTTTTATCTAAAGGCCATGCTGCTCCTGGGTTGTTTTCAAACATGGCAGTTGCAGGATATTTTCCAGAATCTGAACTTGAAACTCTACGAAAATTTGGTAGTAGATTACAAGGACATCCTGATCTAAAATGCCCAGGTGTAGAATTTTGTGGTGGATCTTTAGGCACTGGATTATCTTATTCTATAGGAGTTGCGCTTGCTGCAAAAATTAATTCCAAGGATTATCATGTTTACACTATCATTGGAGATGGAGAATCAAATGAAGGCCAAATTTGGGAGGCCGCTATGACAGCTGCAAAATACAAGATTGATAATCTTACTGCTTTTCTTGATAGAAATTTCATTCAACAAGATTCCTACACTGAAAAAATAATGCCACTCGATGAAAAATTAGAAGGTGATGATCTTACTGAAATGTGGAAAGATGCATCACGTTGGAAGACTGGTGATAAATGGAGATCCTTTGGATGGAATGTAATTGAAATTGATGGACATAGAGTTGAGCAAATTGATGCTGCCATTGCAAAAGCAAATGCGACAAAAGGAATACCTACTATAATAATATCGAGAACAATTAAAGGCAAATCCGTAGAACACATGGAGGATAATCCACAATGGCATGGAAAAGCTCCTGACTCTGATATAGTTCCTATAATTAATTATGAATTGGATTCACAATTCATGATTGCTCCATCTATTATTGCAGGAGATATGACAAATCTAGCAAATGAAATTAAAAGATGTGTTTCTGGTAGAGCTGATTATATTCATCTTGATGTGATGGATGGTCAATTTGTTCCAAACAAAACTTTTGATCATACCAAAATCAAAGAGCTAAGACCTCTTACTGTAATCCCATTTGATTCACACTTGATGATAAATGAACCTGTGAAACATGTTAAAAATTACATTGACGCAGGTAGTGATATTATTACAGTTCATGCTGAAGTAACCGATGAGTCTAGTTTTGGGGAAATTCATGATTTACTAAAACAAAATCAAGTTGGTGTGGGTTTTGCAATAAACCCAGATACTGAATTACCTGAATGGTCTTACAAATTCTTACCTTCACTTGATCAACTAATTGTAATGTCTGTAGTTCCTGGAAAATCTGGTCAGAAATTCATTGAAGAAACACATGCAAAGATGGCTAGATTGAATTCTATTTTAAAGGAACATAATTTTTCAGGGTATATTGAAGCTGATGGGGGAATAAATCTTGAAAATACTGGCTCAATTTTTGCAGATGGTGCTCGTGTCTTTGTTGGAGGAGGTGCCATTGTTGGACAGCAAGATGTGCGAGCAGCAATTACAGACTTTAGAACTGAGATTTTAAAATCTAGACGAAGTATTTTGCTTGATAAAGCCCACGAATTAGGTGGATCTGATTTAGTAAACAGATGGATTGGTCTGCATGTTGTAGGAGAAAAACAAGAACAAATTAAAAAAATTGCACAGGAGGCAGGATACATTTGAATGAACCAATAATGACTGATATGCGTTCAGAATATTCCAAAACTTTGATTCAAATTGGAAAAGAGAATCCAAATGTTGTAGTTTTAGGTGCCGACACAACTGATTCACTGAAAACTTCTAGTTTTGGAAAAGAATTTCCTGATAGATTTTTCAATGTAGGTATTGCTGAAGCAAATCTTGTTACAGTTTCTGCTGGATTAGCAGCATCTGGAAAAATTTCTTTTGCTAGTACTTATGCAATATTTTTGCCAGGAAGAGCAGTTGATCAAATTCGAAATAATATTGCTTATCCTTCACCAGAAGGAAAGCAAGGCCTTAATGTGAAATTAGTTGTATCTCATGGAGGGTTATCTGTTGGGCCTGATGGTGGTTCACATCAACAAATCGAAGACATCGCAATAATGAGAGTTATTCCTAATTTCCGAGTTTTTATTCCAGCTGATACAATTTCAGTTTCTAAATTAACTCATTTAATGGCAAATGAATATGGACCATTTTACATGAGAATGGCAAGATCAAAAACTTCTATAGTTCATTCAGAATCTCAAGATTTTCAAATTGGAAGAGGTATTACTCTAAGAGATGGTTCTGATTGTACCATTGCAGCATGTGGAATCACTGTTAAAATGGCTTTAGATGCAGCTGAATCATTACAGCAAGAAGGAATCTCATGTAGAGTTTTGGATATGTTTTCAATAAAACCAATTGATAATGAAATTTTAGAAAAAGCAGCAAGAGAAACAGGTTGTATAGTTACTACTGAAGAGCATAATATTTTTGGTGGAATGGGTTCTGCTGTTACAGAATCTGTTTCCGAATCATACCCTGTACCAATAAAGAGAATTGGGGCTCAAGATATGTTTGGAGAATCTGCTAGAGATAATGAGGTTCCTTTACTTTTAGAGAAGCACGGAATAACAGCTTTTAATATGGCAAAACAAGTCAGAGAAATTAGGAATAAAAAGTTATGAAAATTTTTCTTGATACAGCTAATCTAGAGTCTATTAAAAAATTCAATGATATGGGATTACTAGATGGAATTACAACCAACCCTTCTCTGTTGTCTAAAGAAAAAGGCAATCCAAAGGATGCAATGGAAGAGATTACAAAAATTATCAAAGGTGATGTAAGTCTTGAAGTTGTAAGTACAGAATATTCTGGAATGATGGAGGAAGGCAAACGTCTTCGTGAATATGGAGATAATGTTGTTGTAAAAGTTCCTATGACTCCTGATGGTTTGAAAGCATGCAAATCACTTTCATCAGAAGGAATTCCCGTTAATGTTACATTGATATTTTCTCCAAATCAGGCTTTGCTTGCTGCAAAATCTGGTGCAAAATATGTTAGTCCATTTATTGGAAGACTAGATGATATTGGCGAAGATGGAATGCATCTAATTAAAGAAATCAAAGAAATATTTTCTAATTATAATTTTGGAACTGAGATACTTGTTGCAAGTATTCGTCATCCAGTGCATGTAATTGATGCCGCAAAAATTGGAGCAGATGTAGTAACTTTACCTCCTGCAGTCTTGGATAAGATGATGAAACATCCATTGACAAAAATTGGTTTAGAAAACTTTCTTGCAGATTGGGAAAAGCTTAAAGCTGGAAATCCTGACATCAAAATATAGTAAAATCAAATCTAGCTGACAATAAACAAGAAAAAATATTAAAAATGAAAAATTAGGTTATTTTACGATTTTTTTTACTTCTTTTTTCTTTTACCTGTTCCTCTACCTGAAGACATTGTACCTT
>CATMRH010000010.1 GCA_950073955.1 uncultured archaeon
CTCCCAACAGCTAAAACTGAAATTAGAATAACAATAATTAATCGCAATTTGAATTGACCTTATTTTCCTATTTTAGATTTGAAATTTAATCTTTAACTTTGCTCAATTATTGCTTTTTTACGCCTACGCAGAATGTAAATTCCTGCTCCTATTGCCAGAATAATTGGAATAATTATCATTGTTTGATCTAGACTACCTTCATCGCTGTTTGATGGTTCTTTAACAAAGATTGTTGTATCGTGAGTTAGAAAAATTTCATCTCTAATACTGTCTTTGTATCTTACAGTAATGGTAATGTCGTGTTCTCCATATCTTGGTTCACCATCAAATTCAATTTGAACATTAAAGGGTACAGGTGCATCAGTCTCAATTTCATCAATGAATTGAGTACTGGATTTAATATTGGAGTTTCCACGAGATTCAATAGTTACAAAGCCAAATAATCCATCTTCATTTCCTTCATTAATTATTTCTCCAATTAGCATTTGTGTGCCAGACAATTCGATAACATCAACATTATAGATTGATAAATCAATAAAGCCTTTAACAAAGAAATCTGCAATTCGTGAAATAGTTTTTTTATCACCATGTGCATTAAAATAAGTTATTTCAATAGGTGCACGAAGTGTATCACCTTTCAAAGATGCTGGTACATATACGTCAAGTTCAATAAATTTTTTCGATTTTGGATCAATTCCACCAATTTCCCAATCAGTGTTTAAAACTACAACCTTCTCAATATTAGTAACAGATTGACTTGTTGCTGCCCTTTCACTTTGTGTATTTTTTAGTCCAATATCTACACTTGAAATTGGTGCTGTTCCATCATTTGAAATTTCAATTATTATATGGTTTTGTTGCAAGGATGTAAGAAATGGATTCAGTGCACGTACATTTATCACGCTTTGTCCAGTTACTTTAAAATTAAAATCTTCAAATGCAGTTCGAACTCCAGATTCTCTCAGTCGTGAATAATCTACTTTGATACTACCAGGATATTGTTGAATTTTAACAGAATTATCTATATCAACAAAAAATGTTAGATGAAAATTTTCTCCGGCAATCGAATTTGAGTTCGCATCTGCATAAATTAACGAAGCAGGTCCATCTGAAGCTGAAAATCCAAAAGGTAATGATAGTTGACCTCGTATTCCTGTAATATCTTGAGTCCCAACATTTGCCATTACTACAGTAAATGGTACATTTTTGTTTCCAGAATCAACCTCAAATTTTTCATTAATTATTCCAAAATAGGCATTAAGGTATTTGACATCTCCAAAGTCTCTTTCAAAAGGTGAATTACCAAATCCTCCAGATGTTATTTGGGCAAATGAGTTATCAAAAACAAATGGTACAAGTCCAATTACAAATAATGGCAACAAGAGTTTAAGATTCATTATGCTAAAACCTCCATTTTTGAGGGCTGATCACCTTCGAAGGCTTTACCATCTTTAATTGTGATTACTCTATCTACATCACCAAAAATCTCTTTCTCGTGTGTAACTATAATGAATGTTTGATTTAGTTTTTTTGCCATTGATTTCATTAATTGAACTATTGTTTCTGAAGATACTGAATCAAGATTACCAGTTGGTTCATCAGCTAAAACAATTGAAGGTTTATTGATTAGTCCTCTTGCAATTGCTACTCTTTGAGCTTGTCCACCTGAAATCTTGTTTGCACGTTTATACATTTGATCTTCAAGTCCAACTGTTTTTAGTAAATCTCTGGCATCTTTTTCAGCAGTATTATTAGTTCCTTCAATTTCTCTAGGTAACAAAACATTTTCTAGTACTGAAAGATCAGTAAGTAAATTAGAAAATTGGAAGATGAACCCCAGTTTTTTATTTCTAAATGAGGAAATTTCATTGTCATCAAGTGTTGTAGTATTAGTTCCATCAATGAAGATCTTTCCATTTGTTGGTTGATCTAATAATCCAATCATGTTAAGTAATGTAGATTTTCCAGAGCCAGAACTTCCAACAATTAAGACAACTTCTCCCTGTTCAATTGAAAGTGATACATTATCAAGAGCCTTTACTTTGTTTTCTCCTTCTCCGTAAATCTTACTTAGATTATTGATTTCAAGCACTCTAGACAGTTCTCATAGCCTCCACTGGTAATTTCTTAGTCGCCCTATAGGATGGGTATAGTGATGCAATAATTGCTAAAGCAAACGAAGTCAAAGCAGTTTGTATAATTTTTTCCCAGTTATAGGTGACTTCAAGAGGGAGACTATTATTGAATGACATTTTTGTGACATCTGCATAGACTGTATAACTTAAACCTGCTGCAGTTCCTACTCCAGCTCCAATTGCTCCAATAATTATTCCTTGGAAAATAAAAATTAATAGAATATCTTTTCTTTTAGCTCCAATTGCTCTCATAATACCAATTTCTTTAGTTTTTCCATTAACTAGCATTATCTGAATTGTAAGAATGGCAAATGCAGATGACCCCATTCCAAAATATCCTATCATGTTGATCATTGCAATACCAGATCTAAAACCAGCAAGTTGTTGTTCTGCTGATTCTTCTATAGTCTCTGCAAGAAAATCATCATTAGGAAATGAACGCAAAAAGAATTCTTTAACTTCAAATGCTTTTGAAGGATCATTTAATTTCACCATAAGTGAACTTGTATCACCAGGTCTACTCATCATATCACGTAAAGTATCAATATGTATAACAACTGTATAATCAAATCCTTGACCCCCAGGTGATTTTGCTATTCCAGAAACAGTAAATCTTCGAATTTGGTCTTCCCCCCATCTATCAACTACTTTAACTTTAACACTATCTCCCACTTGAGCTCCTCCAAGATCTTTTGCTACATTAGATCCTAATACAATAGAATTTCTTGAGAAGACATAGTTTCCTTCTGAAACAGTTTCATGAACAGTAGATGCTCGAATATCACGAAATGGATCAACTCCCACAATTGGTATTCTGGTTTCTTCAAATCGCATTCCATTTTTTGTCATATTAATTTCGGCAGTTGATGAAAGCCGCGGAGTAGCCGCTTCAACGTATGGAATTCTTTCAAACCAATTTACAAGTGATAAATCTGATTTATCGATATAGTCAGAATCGTCAGTTACAAGAATGTCACCGTTTCTATAATCACTGATATCTCTAACTATGGCATCAAACAGTCCTTGAAAAATTACAAAATTTACGTGAATTACCAAAATTCCAATGGTTACAGCTAAAACCGCACCAATCAAACTGCTTTTTTTATTGAAAAGCATTCTTTTTGCTAATCTTAATCTATAATCCACGGAGTAAATAAAATAGTCTGATATTTAATGTATATGATATATAATACTATGATTATAGACAA
The DNA here is from genome assembly GCA_950073955.1 of uncultured archaeon. Taxonomy (GTDB): domain Archaea; phylum Thermoproteota; class Nitrososphaeria; order Nitrososphaerales; family Nitrosopumilaceae; genus Nitrosopumilus. The sequence goes on from CATMRH010000010.1 coordinate 3,344, forward strand.
TTTTATATAAAATAAGTTAATACTGTATTCTATGGATCTGTTTTAGGTGATAAAATGGACAATTTAGATATGAAAATTCTAAGCAGACTATTGAATAATTGTAGAGAATCTGACAGGCAAATAGGCATGAAATTGGAAATATCTGGTGGAGCAGTTCGTGCTAGAATTCGAAAAATGGAAGAAAGAGAGGTTATTGGAGAATTTTTCATCAAAGTCGAGCCGTCCGTATTTGGTTATGGTGTTTTGTACTTTGTTGTATCAGGAGAAAACATTGACGAGATTTTTGAGCAAGTAAGTCTTGTAGGTGAGCCATTTTTTGTGGTACCATGTATAGGTGGAATTTCAGTCTGTAGTATTGTTGTAAAAGAGAATATGAAACAAAAAATTGAGCTTGCAAGTAAATTGATGAAGGATGTTAGAGTCCTATCAATTTTTGAAGCAGAGAATCTAGGATTTAAGTCAAATCTTACTAAAACAGATTTAGAAATTCTAGAGGAGTTAATAATAGATCCTAGACAGAAAATTGAAAATATTGCTAAAAGTACAAACTTATCAACCAAAACAATAACAAGATGTATTGAAAAATTACAGGAAAACGATGGAATCCAGTTTACCTTAATTTATGATTCTAGAAAAATTGAAGATTTTATCCCCCATGCCATACTTACTTGGATAGAAGGTGATCTAAAAGAAACATTAGAAAATCTGAATAATACTTTTTCGGAATCATATTTACAAATTCCTTTCATTGCAAAAAATCAAATTGTTTTATTTATGTATAGTGATAATATTTTCAAGATGGATGAATTAACTCAAAAAGTTAGAACCATTAAAAATGTGAAATCAGCAGATTTATTTATTCCAAAAAAGATTTTGTTTTACATCAAATGGTTAGAAAAGGCTATTAATAATTTCAAAAAATCATCTAGATTACATTTGACATATCAAACAAATTAAATAATATGATTTCTAAGATTTTTTATGAAGAAAAAGAAAATCTATGAGGGAAAAATTTTAGGTCTTAGTGTTTATGATGGAAAAATAGAGGGAAGAAGAGTCAAACGTGAAATAATAGAACATCGAGGTGCTGCAGCAATGCTTGCTTTTGATGAAAAAAATAAAGTAATTCTTGTTAGGCAACATAGATTTCCTCATGGATATGTTTTAGAGATTCCTGCAGGGACATTAGAGAAAAGAGAAGAGCCAATAAAATGTGCATTCAGAGAACTAGAAGAAGAGACTGGATATAGAGCAAAAAAAATGATCCCATTAATCACCTACTATCCATCAATTGGCTATAATTCTGAAATAATTTACTGTTTTTTAGCCTCAGGACTAAAGAAAATTGCTGGTTTGAAACTAGATGATGATGAGATATTATCTGTAGTAAAAATGGATTTGCAAAAGCTACTTAGAATGATAAAATCTGGAAAAATTCAAGATTCAAAAACAATTTGTGCAGTCTTGACTTATGCTGCTAAAAAGAAATTATACTAATTATTCGTTGTAGATAGGCTGTACAAGATCTACTACATCAGCCCAAGATTTTGCTATTCTTTCAAACATATATACCACATCAAGAAAATCTATCGGAATCTGTTTTTTATTATCTAATGTAATTCTTAGTTTACTAAGTTTTTCTTCATATTTTTTATGTAGTGATATTGCTTCAATAGCCAAAAGTCTATCAGGTTTTGTGAATGCATTAATAGATTTTTCTGCAAGTTTACTAAAATCCTTAACTACATCAAAGATTTTTTTTGAGTGTTCTTTTGATAAAGATGAGTTATAAATAAAATTTGAAAGTTCAACAATTGAATCACCTGCATTTTCAAGAAGATTTGCTGCAACTCTATAATCAATAATATCAATATTTTCTAAATTAAATGCATTAGCTAATCTTTTATCAACAAGTGTACTACGAATTAAACGGACAAGTAAGAAATACTGTCTATTAACCTCAACATCACGTTTAGATAATGTTTGTAAATTGGACTTGTCATCTAAAATTAATCCATTTAATGTATCATCATACATGCCAAGAGCAATTGAGCTCATTCTTTTGAGAATTTTTTCTGGATTAAGTGTTATTGTATCTAAAAGAAATTGTGTGTTGATATGAGATGCATCTTCTTCAATGATTTCCATTCCAACTAATCTTCTCATGGAGTTACGAATTTTTTCTCTATCTTCTGCCGGAATGGTTGATTTTGAATTAATTTGAATAAGATCATATCCTAAAAGATAAGCTCCAGTAATATTTGCGGTAATATTTTCTTCTTTGGGTAATGGGTAGGAAATTACAAGTTCTTTTGTTGGACGTGTCTCCCTATTTGCAGATATTGAAATACTATCCTGCCCGGTTTCAATTTCTACTTGATGACCTTTATCCAGATTATTTGCATCAACCCACTCTTTTGGTAGTGATACTAGAATACTACTTCCAATTCTTTGTAGTCGTCGAATAAATTTAGCCAATTTATACTAATTTAATTAATTTAAGCCATATTCTTATATTTTGTGTAAAATTTAAACTAAGAACAATGGAGGCTACGGCATTTTGTCCCGCTCACATCACAGGCTTTTTCAAAGCTCATTTAGATGACAGTCAAAATTCTTTAGAAAATTGTGGATCTACGGGAGCTGGATTCTCAATTAAACAAGGAGTTACAACAAGAGTAAAAGTAGATACAAAAGATAATCAAGAATCAAACTTTAGAATCACAACAAAAGGATATCAACCAGATAAAACAGATGTTTCAGAATTTGTTTTAAATGAATTCTTAAAGCTTGGAAAATTTTCAAACAAGTTTTTTGATATTGAACATGAGATATCAATTCCAGTTGGATATGGTTTAGGTTCTAGTGGTGCAGTTGCATTATCACTCTCATTTGCATTAGATCAAGCTCTTGAAACAAAATTAGATAAAACAACAATTGGGCAAATTGCACATAATGCGGAAGTTAATTGTAAAACTGGATTGGGGGATGTTTTAGCATCATTTCATGGGGGTTTTGAAATTCGTGTAAAACCTGGTGCCCCAGGAATTGGTTGTGTCGAAAAAATCTTTACAAATGAAATCTCTGTAATTATGATATGTTTCTCTCCAATTTCTACAAATAAATTCATCAAAGAACGTTTATCTCAAATTAATGGTCTTGGTGGAAAAATGGTAAACAGATTATTAGAATCAAAAAATTATAAACATTTTCAAGATATGTCGTTAGAATTTGCAAAATTTGTAGATGTTATAACTCCAAGAATGCAAAAATTAGTTAATGAGTTATCTAAAAATAACATTAAATGTGGAATTGCATTTTTTGGAGAGACAGTTTTTTCAATGATTCCAAAAGAAGATGAAGATAGAGTTTTAGAGATTTTACAAAAGTATTCTGATGGAATAGTAATAAAATCAGAATTGGATAATAATGGAGCAAGAGTTCTTTACAATTAATTGAAATTGCATGCCTTTAATTCCTAAATCACATCCTAGAGCTAAATCACTTTTAATTCGTGAAAAACTAGTTAATGGATTTGATAATGGATTGGTTGCAAAAGAAGGACTTTTAGCTCAAGGAAGAGGAGAAGCCTTTGATTATCTACTAGGAGAAAAAACAGGCAAGGCTGCGAAGCAGGCCATTAAGGCTGCAGCAGCACAACTTCTTTTGGCAGAAATACCTGTAATCTCAGTTAATGGAAATATTGCAGCCTTATGTCCAAAACAAATCGTAAGACTATCAAAACAGATCAAGGCAAAACTTGAGGTAAATCTGTTTTACACTAACAAAAAGAGACAACAGGCAATAATTAGGACTCTCAAAAAGAATGGGGCAAGAGAGGTTTTAGGTACAAGTCTTACTTCATCTACAAAACTATCAGGTATTGATTCAGCTAGAAGGATTGTAGATAAAAATGGAATTTTTGCAGCTGATGTTGTAGTTGTACCTCTAGAAGATGGAGATCGAACATTGGCACTTAGGAAGGCAGGAAAGACTGTTATTACATTTGATCTAAATCCTCTTTCTAGAACTTCACAAACTGCCAACATTACAATTGTTGATAATGTTACACGAGCAATTGATTTGTTAATTGATGAGTCTAAAAAACTATCTAAAAAGAATCGAAAAACTCTTCAAAAAATTGTTAATAATTTTGATAATAAGAAAAATCTCACGGAAAATGTTATTCAAATAAAAAATAATCTTACAAGGAGAGCTAGAATTGCATAAAACAGTACAAGATATTCTAAATATGAAAAAAGAAAAGAAGAAAATTTCAGTAATTACAAGTTATGATTACACTCTGGCTTCTCTATGTGATAATTCAGGAATTGATGTATTGTTAGTTGGAGATAGTGCAGGTATGGTAATGCTTGGATATGAAAATACAATTCCTGTAACGATGGATCAAATGTGTATGTTTACAGAAGCAGTTAGTAGAGCAAGAAAGAATTCGTTATTGGTATCAGATTTACCATTTATGTCATACCAAGCAAGTATAGAAGATGCTATCAATAATTCGGGTAGACTAATCAAAGCAGGAGCTGATGCTGTAAAACTTGAAGGTGGTTCAGTAATGGCTGAGACAATTAGTGCAATTGTGGATGTAGGAATTCCAGTAATGGGTCATATTGGATTACAACCTCAAACAACAGTGCTTTCACAGGGATACAAAGTACAAGGAAAAACAAAAGACACAGCAATGAGGTTAATTGAGGATGCAAAAGAGCTTGAAGAAGCAGGTGTGTTTAGTATTGCATTAGAAATGGTCACTCATGAGGTAGCAGAGATAATCTCTGAAACTGTTAGTATACCTACAATTGGAATTGGTTCAGGAGTAGGTTGTGATGGACAAGTACTAGTTGTTCAAGATTTGTTAGGAATGTACGATAAGATAAAACCAAAATTTGCAAAAAGATACATGAATTTATCTGAAGATATTGTAAAATCACTTAAAATTTTTAAAAAGGATGTGGAATCAGGTGTGTTTCCTGCAGCAGAGCACTGGTTCTCAATGAGTGAAGAAGAGTTAAAAAAATTACGTGAACAAATTGGTAGCTAAAAAGAAGATAAAGAAAAGAGAACATCCATCTTTAGATATTGTTAGTTCATATGGTGTAGAATTATCTGGAAAAAGAATTGTACTTTGTGTTGCAGGAAGTGTTGCAGCATACAAAGCAATTGAACTTGCAAGATTACTTATGAGACATGGAGCAGATGTGACATGTGTAACAAGTAATGCTGCTACAAAATTAATACAGCCTGATTATTTCAAATGGGCTACTGGAAATGAGGTAATTACAAAACTAACAGGTGAACTAGAACATATCAGATTAGCAGATTATAATCAATCAGATCTAATAATTGTATATCCTGGTACTGCTAATACATTAGGAAAATTAGCAAATGGTATTGATGATACACCAATTTCTACTGTACTTACTGTAGGGTTTGGATCAAAGATTCCAATTTTAATGTGTTTAGCGATGCATGATTCAATGTATGGGAATTTAGCTGTAAAAAAAAATATACAATTTCTAAAAAATAAAATTGAGTTTATTTCTCCTCAAATGATTGAAGGAAAAGCAAAAGCTCCAGAACCAGAAGATGTTTTAGAATATGTTCTAAAGAAATTTGGATTCTCATCAGCATTAAAGAATAAAAAAGTGTTAATGACTGCAGGACCAACAATTGAACATATAGATCCTGTTCGAGTAATTACAAATCAAAGTACAGGAAAAACAGGACTAAGTTTAGCGTCTGAATTAATTTCTGCAGGAGCCAAAGTTACTCTTGTTTATGGTCCTGGAGAAGAAAAACCCCCTAATGGTGCAAAGATTATCAATGTTTTATCTAGCAAAGAAATGCTCAATGCTGTTAAAACAGAATTAAAGAAAAAATTTGACATTGTAATAATGACTGCAGCAGTTGCAGATTACATCCCAACAAATCCAAGCAAGAAAAAGATCAAAAGTTCAAAAGATAAAATAGAAATTAGTCTCAAAAAAGCACCAAAAATTATAGATCAAATTAAAAAATTTCAAAAAAATGTATTGTTAGTAGGCTTCAAGGCAGAGACAAATCTAACAAAAAATCAATTAATCAAATCCGCTCAAAAAAAATTAAAAGAATCATCTTCAGATATGATAGTAGCAAACGACATTGGTTCATCAAGATATAAGAAAAATCCTCAGAACAATCAGGTAATTATTGTAGATACTGAGAAAGTTGTTATGTCAAAATGGATGAATAAACAAAAAATTGCAAAGTTTATCAAAAAACAAATTGAACAAAAAATAAAATGAAACTCAAGCATTCTGAATACAAACAAAGAAACATGAAAATTTGGAACGAGGTTGCTCCTCGTTATCATAAAAGATGGGCAAGTGTAAGTGTAGGGCCATTTCAGAGCACTGCAAAATTAATAGAATTGGTAGATATCAACAAAGGTAACAAAGTTTTAGATCTTGCATGTGGTACAGGTGTAGTAACAAAAAAAATTCGAAGTAAGGTTGGTAATTCAGGATATGTTATAGGTGCTGATACTTCAATCACTGCAATTAAAATAGCAAAAAAGTGGAATGAAAGAAAATCAAATTTAGATTTTGTAAATATTGATGCAGAAAAGTTTTATTTTTCAAAAAAATTTGATGTTGTCACTTGTCAGTATGCATTGTTTTTTTTCCCAAGTGCCCAAAAAGCATTAAAAAATATGAGAAATAGCCTCAAAAAATCAGGCAAAATAGGAATTTCAGTTCATGGGAGTAAAGAGAGAGTTCCTTATTTTAGCAGTATTTTAGATTCAGTGACTCAATACATCCCAGATTATATCCCTCCTGGTGCACCAAATCTTGATAGATTTGGTACAAAATCTGCATTAAAAAAAGAGATCAGTAGAGCAGGATTCTCAAAAATATCTGTAAAAGAATTTGTTTTTCATTACAGTCCTGGAAAATTTGAAGATTATTGGAGAAATTATATCAAATACATTCCAAAACATCTAAAAGAAAAGCTAGATGGATTAGATTATTCAAAAAGAAAACAATTGAAACAATTAGTAAAAGAGAAAACAACTCTATACACAAAGAAAAATGGTGAAATTCTATTTCCATGGCAAGTTTTAATTTTAACTGCAAAATACTAGAAAATCGGAGAGATAGAAATGGGTAAAGATCGAAAAGAGAAAGAAGAAAAACCAAAAAAGAATGATTTTAAAGCATTTCTTAAAAAAAGAGCACCAATTTATCTCGGTATAATTGGATTGTTCATGTTATTTGTAGTTCCTGATTTAATGAAAGGGGATTTAGAGAGTAGTTTTCCAGAACTTTCATCTGAAGAACAACAAGTTGTTGATATCTTAATGGGGTATAATGGACCAAATGAATCTGGATTAACTGTAATGGATGCAATTTCAATGAAAATTAGCGAAGAATACCCAGATGAAAAAATTTATGACAACAAAAAAACTAATGTAGAACTAACTGTATCAATTGTAGATTCAGAAGAGTATCAAGTTGTTTTGAATTTTGAGTCACATAAAGGAGAAATGAATTATAATTGGAATGTAGATATGACTTCTGGAAAAATTACATCAAATAATCAAGAATCAAAATACATCATTAATTTAGTAGACTTTTATGATTAGGCTCAAATTGTAACTAAATCTTTAGTAAATTTGTGCATTACAATTGGCAGATCTCTTACAATTAGTGAATCTTCTATTCTAATTCCAAATTTGTTTTCAATATAGATTCCCGGTTCTACAGTAATTGCCATATTTTCTTTTAATTTTGTATCACTTTTAGAAGAAACAGTTGGAAGTTCATGTACTTCTAATCCAATTCCATGACCAGTAGAATGAATAAAGTATTGACCATAGTTTTTTTCTTCAATGTATTTTCTACATGCAGAATCTACATCTTTACAATCTACATTTAGTTTAACAGCTTTTAGACCAAGTTTTTGAGATTCTTTAACAATTTCATAAGCTTCATTTGCTTGAGTTGAAATTTTTCCAAGTGCAAATGTTCTAGTCGCATCAGAAACATATCCCTTGTATCTTAATGTAAGATCAGTTACTACAAGATCACCATTTTTGAATTTTCTTTGACTAACTTGAGCATGTGGTAAAGCACCGTTAGGACCTCCAGCAATAATTAGAGGGTTAAGTGTAGATTTGTATCCAGTATCAAACATTTGTTGTTCCATTGCATATTTCATCAAAATTGTTTGTAATTCTGATTCTTTTTGACCAACTTTCATCTTTTTTGAACAAATCTCAAACATTTCATCTATGATTTTAGAAGCTTTTTTGAGTATTTGGATTTCTTTTTCGTCTTTAATTATACGAGAATTATAAAATGGCTCTGTAGATGATTTTATTTTTGGAATAGATTTCTTCAGAGACATCATAATAAAATAATTTTGGCAATCAGTACAAATACGATTTTTCTTTATTTTTTCTATAAGCGATGAAATTAAGCCAGTTCCACGTTCTGCTGTAATTACATCACAGTCTTGAGATTCTCCTTTTGCTCTTCCCACTTCAAGTTCTGGAGCAATGATAGTTGTTTTTCCATTTTTTTCAAGTAATCCTACTGCCTCACCCCAAAATCCAGTCATGTAAAACAAATTTTCAGGCTCAAATGTAACTAGTGTATCACAATCGATCTTTTGGGCATATTTTAGAAGATTTTTTCTACGCTGTTTCACACACAAAAATCTCTGTTTCACAATTTATGTTTGATGTAAAGTTTGTATATGGAAATTTAGATCGGATCTTTATGACAGAAGAAAAGAAGAAGAAAGTAGTTGCATTACTGTCAGGAGGTTTAGATAGTCAACTTGCGATCAGAATGATGCAAGAACAAGGTTTTGAAGTTTCAGCTGTTGCAATAAAGACACCCTTTTGTGATTTTGATTGTGGAAGAGGTTGTGGATTTGAAATTAGAGAAAGAGCTGATGATCTTAATATTAATTTAAAGACAGTTTATCTTGGTGATGAATACATTGAGATGTTAAAACATCCAAAACATGGAATCGGTGCTGGTTTTAATCCATGTGTTGATTGTAGAACAATGATGTTTGATGCAGCAAAAAAACACATGGAAGAAATTGGTGCAGAGTTTATTATTTCAGGTGAAGTATTAGGTCAACGTCCAATGAGTCAACATGCACCATCATTACATATTATTGAAAAAGAATCAAATTTAACTGGAAAAATTGTTAGACCGTTATCTGCTGGATTATTACCACCAACAGATGCTGAAAAAGATGGTTTGATCAAAAGAGAAAATCTTGGAATGATTAAAGGAAGACAAAGAAAAATTCAAATACAAATGGCTAAAGAATATGGAATTGAAAATCCACCAAATGCAGGTGGTGGTTGTTTATTAACAGAGCCACAATTTGGAATTAAAGCTAAAGATTTGTTTGATCATATGGAAACTCCAACAATTAATGAAATTGATTTGTTAAAAATTGGAAGACATTTTAGATTAGATGAGAAAACAAAATTTGTTGTAGGAAGAAATAAAGATGAAAATGAAATGATTAAAGCATTAGCATTACCTGGTGATATTTTACTTGAAGCTAAAGATTACGTAGGACCAGTTTCAATTTTACGTGGTAAGAATGCAAAGTTACATGTAGAATTTGCATCAGCTGTAACTCTAAGATATTCAGATGCACCAAAAACTGAACACAGTATTGTTTCTGTTAAAAATAGAGATTCAACTGATGAAGTTAGTTCAGAATGTGCTAAAGAACAATCTTATATCAAATTTAGAATGTAGGCATGAAATTTTTTAAAAATTAGTTAGAACTAAGGAAGAGTTTTTGTGGGAGTAGATCGCATTTTCGTCAAGGATGCAAAAACAAGAAACCCCCACATATCTAAAGGCTATAACGATTAGAGACATTAGTGATGTTCATTCTATTAAAGAAGATATCAAAAAGGGTATGATTTTGATTCTAAGAGTTACACCGTTAGCACAAAAGGATGTAGATCAACTTCGGAAAGTAGTTGAAGAGTTGTATTCTATTGCAAAAGCTGCTGGTGCAGATATTGCAAGATTAGGAGAAGAGAGAATTATAGTTGCTCCACCGGGTATAAAGATCTGGAAACCAGAATATGATCTAAAATAATTTAATTGCTTCTTGAATTTGAGGATAATGAGCAGGTACTCTATACATTCGTCTAATATTCATAGCAAGATTTTCTGATTTTTTACGTTCTCCATGATTTACTAGTACTCTACGAAGTTTTGGTCTTAGTCTTTGTACAAATGACATCAACTGATTATAATCACTGTGACCACTAAATCCATCTAGTTTTTCAACACTACTATTGATGGTAACAACTTCAATTTTACCTTCTTTTCCTAACATGGATACTTGTTTAGAACCATCAAGAACTCTTCTTCCCATAGTTCCATTAACTTGGTAAGAAACAAACAATACTTTGTTCTTTTTGTCAGGTGCAATGTTTTTGAAGTATTCTAAAACAGGACCGCCTTCTAACATTCCTGATGTTGCTAAGATAATACATGGTGAATTCTCTCTCATTGGTTCTTCCCTAGCGTCTGCGTGTTCAATATTAGTGAAATATTCAGAATCAAATGGATTATCATCAGTCTCTAAGATTTTTTTCTTAAGTTCTCTTTCCAGATATTCTGGATAGGATTCATGAATGGCTGATGCTTCAGAAATCATTCCTTCTGTAAAGACTGGTGCTTCAACCATTTCTCCTGATTTCATATAATGATCAATTACCATCATGATTTCTTGTGCACGACCAACTGCTGGAATAGGTATCAAAACTTTACCGTCATCTGCCAAAGTGTTATTTACTGCGTTAATGAAAGCAGATTCTACCTCTTGCCTAGTTGGTTGGATATCTTCTTTAAGACCATAGGTACTTTCAATCAACAATGTTTCTACTCTTGGAAAATTCCAGCTAGCAGCTTCAAACAAAATACTTTTTCCGAATTTTATATCACCTGAATAAACAAAGTTATGATTACCATTTCCAATATGAAAATGACATAAGGCTGAACCTAGAATGTGACCTGCATTTGCAAGAACTAATTTTATGTCAGGAGAAATATCGGTAACAGTTCCATAGGGTAAAGTAATTGTCTGTTTCATAATTTGTTTAACATCCCGTTCTGAGTAAATTGGAGTTCTGCCTTGTGCAGTAGCTACTTTGATTGCATCTAATTGAATTAAGTTCATCATAGGAAGTGTTGGTTCAGTACAATAGATTGGACCTTTATAGCCATATTTGCACAATGTTGGCAAAAATCCAGTATGATCCAAATGTGCATGTCCAATAACTACTGCATCTAGATCATCTAATGTAATATCTAGAGAATCTAATCTTGGAAATGCATCCATTGGAGAACGTGCACCTGGATTAATTCCACAATCAATTAAGATCTTACTTTCAGGTGTAGATAATAACATTGAAGATCTTCCTACTTGACCAAATCCACCAAGGGTATGAAGAGAAACTTCAGTTCTTTGAGATAGTCTAGGTCTGAAAATGTCATCACCAACTTGTTTAAGCTGTTTACTTCTCTCAGAAGAGGATTGTTTTAGAGTTGCATTAATTGTTTGAATTGTACGTGAAGGTATAGTTGTAGCTTTCCGAATACGTAATCTCCATCCTATTTTCTCAGTAACCTCAACATGATTGAATTCCTTTGCATCTCTTTGTAGTAGCCAAGGTCTTTTTGCTTCAACTGAGACTTCACCAGTAGCTGTGTCAAAGATAGTTCCTTGTAGATTTGCTTCTTTTGGAACACATTCTGCAAGAATTCGTCTAGCTTCATCTTCAGGTTTTCTAATTGATTCATCCGTTCTTACAACAATTCTTTTTTTTATTACATTTACAAGATTTGATATTGTTTCATTATTTTCCATTAGATAACGAGGAGTCTTTGTGTAAAGAGCAATTCGTGGTCCTTCGTATTCTATTTTTGTAATATTTGCTTCTTTGGGAATACTTTGCAGTATGGTGGCCATTATATTTTGGCTAGGAGGTAATTCTTTTTGTTGTTGTTTTCTTTGCATAAAATCACTAAAGTTCGATGACTGTTTTCTTTTGTTCATCGGTCAAAAGACGGAATCCATCTTTATCCATTACTGCAATGTTAATTCCATCGCCAGTACCAATATTTCTAACTATTGCGGCTTTAACAGCTTGTAGAGCTATTTTTTTTGCTTCTTCAACTGTAAGATCTTCTTTATATTTTTCTTCAAGTAAACCATAAGCTACTGGTGAACCGCTACCAGTTGTAACATATGATTTTTCTTCAACTGAACCAAACATATCAACGTTAAACAATGCAGGACCATTTACATCATAACCACCAAGCAAGATATCAGCCATAAATGGATAGCCTCGATTTTGATGGAATATCAATGAACAGAGTCTTGCAAGTGAATGAATTGTGATTGGGCTTTGTTTTTCAACTCTGTGTAGATTAGAATGATAACGTAAAATATCAACAATATTTTGTGCGTCTGCCACACCACCAGCCAAGGTTAATCCCGCGTGTAGATCAATTTTTTGAATTTTCATTGTGTTATTGTTTGCAATAAAATAACCAGCACTGGCTCTCATATCAGCACACAATATGACACAGTCTCTAGCCTTGATACCTACAGTGGTAGTCCCATGCAGAATTTTTTCTTCAACGTTGTTCGACAAAAAATACACCTATTAAGATAAAGTAAGTGGCATCTCACCCTTTTAAATAACTTTTTGATTCTCTGAAATCATAAATAATGACAAAAAATCAAGATCGCATGCAATCGCATACGATGGAATTACCTAGGCTCATTGAAATTGGTGAGAAGAATATTGCTGATTTTGGAAAATTTCTAAACTCACTAAACAAACCAAAAAAAGTTTCTTTGATATCTGGAATAAATGTTCAAAAGGTTTTAAGGAAAAAAATTGAAAAATCACTCAAATCAAAAAAAATTCAATTTATTTGGCATACATCAAAAGATAATCAAATAAAATCATGGAATAAAATTCAAAAAAATGTTAAAAAAGATAATTCTGATTTGATTGTTGGTATTGGTGGAGGTCGTTCTGTGGATACAGCAAAAATGATTTCATATAATTTAGGTAAACCATTTGTAAGCTTACCAACTGCAGCTTCTCATGATGGAATGGCAAGTCCATTTGTCTCTGTAAAAAGTGACATACCGCATTCAGTTGTGGCATCTGCACCTATGGGTGTTTTTGTAGATATTGATGTAATTAGAAAAGCTCCCACCAAGTTGTTAGCTAGTGGTTGTGGAGATCTTATTGCAAACATTATAGCAGTAAAGGATTGGCAATTAGGTCACAAAAAGAAGAAGGAGTACTATGGAAGATATGCAGCAGATCTGGCAATGATGAGTGCCAAGATAGTTATGGAAAATTCTTCCAAATTTGCAAGGAAAGGATTGGACGCAAGAGTAATTGTAGAAGGATTGATCAGTGCAGGAGTAGCGTCGTGTATTGCAGGAAGTAGTAGACCATGTTCTGGTTCAGAACATCTTTTTTCACACGCACTTGACAAAATTGCTCCAGGTATTGGATTACATGGAGAAAAATGTGGAATTGGTTCTATTATGATGGCAAAATTACACGGGCAAGATTGGAAAAAAATTGTTAAGACATTAAAAGATGTTGGAGCTCCAACAACTGCAAAACAAATTGGTCTTAAACCAGATGTGATAATAAAAGCTCTAACTATTGCACAAGGATTAAGACCAGAGAGATATACAATTTTAAAAGAAATTAAAATGACTGAGAAAAGAGCACGTAGTCTTGCAAAGAGTACAAAAGTAATTTAACTTAAGCAGCTTTTTGTTCAGGTACTTTTTCTTTTATTTCAGATTTGTTTTCCTGAGTTTGTTTATTAGTATGTGTTTCAACAAAACTTGCTTTTTCCAAAGTTGGAACAAATTTGAAAATATCTAATTGAATAAAGTGTTTCATTATTTGTAAACCATCTGCACGTAAAATTTCCTCAGGAATTACAATGTTTACTTCTTTATCCTTCAAGTCAAATGAAATTTTTGAATCCTCTACAGGGAATCTGTTTTTAAGAATTCCATCTATCTTGTCACTTGAAGAATCTAGTGATTTGATTACATTTACATCATATAGAATTGTTTTTCCTGCGTATCTATGATTATAATCCATTTGGACTCTACCAGATCCAATAAAACGAATAATTCCTCTTTTATTATCAACTTCAATTGTATCACCTACTGAAACTTTCTCTGCATCTTCACCTAGTTTTCTAATAGGAATCATTCTAACTTTTTTAGAATCTCTTTCACCAAAACCTTTGTCAGGCGTAACTTCAACTGTAAGTTTATCTCCAACAGATGTTTTTGCAAGTGCTTCATCTAATCCTTTGAGAACAGGATAAGATACTTCACCAATAGAAACTAGTTTCGGGTGATATTTGACATTTTGTTCATGAATAGAATATTTTTTTGCATCCTCTTCAATGGTGGTGTCAAAGACCTCATCACTGTCTTTTACTTTAGCAGTATAGTCTACTAAAATTAATGAACCTTTATTGAAAGTCAATGTGTTCGGTCTCGAATTTCCTTATATTAAGTTAACAGAGTCTAGAGAGCTTTTAGTTTTTCTTCTGCAGTTTTGAGTCCTGCTTTAGAATCTGTATCATATCCCATCATTGCTAAGGTAGATGAAATTGCAGAAATGGTTCGCATTACATGATATGGACTAACTTCTCCCATACATCCAACTCTGAATACCTTTCCCTTAAGATCTCCAAATCCACCTGCCACTAAGACTCTGAATTTGTTTGCTAGTATGTTTCTGAAAGTCTTGTCTTCTAGTCCATCCAAATAATTTAATGCAACAATTGAAATCGAGCGATCTTCTTCTTTTGCAACATATGGTGTTAAACCAATTGCACTTAATCCAGAGTATAATGCGTCAGAACAAATCTTGTGACGTTTGTAGACATTTTGTAATCCTTCTTCTAACATTATTGTTAGGGCTTCTCTATATGCATAAAGTAAAGGTAATGCAGGAGTAAAAGGAGTATGTTTTGATTCTTCATAGTATTGAAAGTATCTTGCTAAATTGAAGTACATTGTGGATGGGGGGTTTTTGATCATGTATTTTTTGGCTTTGGCACTTATAGATATAGGAGAAATGCCTGGAGGAGCAGCAAGTGCTTTTTGTGCTCCAGTTAGACATACATCAATATTCCATTTATCCACTGGAAGTTCAACACCGCCAAGTAAAGAAACAGAATCTACAACATAGAATGTATCATTTCTAGATGTTAAATCAGATACTTTATCAAGATAATTTACCATTGTTCCAGTTGAAGTTTCATTGTGAACAACATAGAACGCTTTAACATCTTTATTGTTATCAAATGCTTCTTTTATTTGATCAAAAGTTGCATTTTGTCCTGGTGGAGTTTCGAGTTTAACAACATTAGCTCCTTGACCTTCAATAAGTTGTGATAGTCTGTTACTAAATTCTCCATTTACAGGAATTATAATCTTATCACCTTTTTTAACTAGATTAATTACACTTGCTTCTACAGCACCTGTTCCAGAAGCAGATAATGCTACAATATCGTTTTGTGTTTCAAATACTTTTTGAGTTTTTTCAACAACATCAGTGTATAACTCAACAAAATCATCACTTCTATGATTAATGATTGGTGCAAGCATTGCCCTCATTACTCTATTAGGTACATTTGTTGGGCCTGGAAGCATTGAAAGATATTCCATTTGTAATCTACGAAGTCAGTGAGATATGGGGTTTATTTATAATTAGAGATTTTTCAAACGCTCTTTTGCATTAATGTTAATCAAAAAATTTTTGGTACCTTCAGGAACAAGATCATCCCATTTTTGATCGCCGATTATTAGATTTCGAATATTAGTCCCAGATAATTCATCTCTTTTCAAAAATGGGATAGGAGTTACTTGAACAGATATTGTTGAATACAGATGTTTTGTTAATTCATCGTTTGAAAAAACTAAATCAAATTTTGGAACAATACTATCTATTTTTTCAATCCATTTGATATGATTATCTAAGTCTGGAATAAAATAAATTGAAATTCTCTCTTTTGTTGAATTATCAATTGAAGATAGAATCATCTCTTTTCGTTCCTCGGCAGAGAAAGGATTGTTTTTTTGTGTAGGTTTGTTAGAACTGCCCAAACCTACCCATAATTTATCAACTTTTGATAGTGCAAATTGAAATGCTTCAAGATGTCCCAAGTGAAAAGGTTGGAATCTTCCGATCAACAAACCATTCATACAAAAATATAGAAAATTTCTTTTAAAAAACTATCATAAAGAGTTGTAATTGGAAAAAACTGTGGATTTTCTAAAAATTAATGGAGGATATGGTGAAGGGGGAGGACAAATAATACGTTCGGCAATTACACTTTCGTGTATTACAAAACGGCCAATTCATTTAGAAAATATAAGGAAAAACAGGAAGGTTCCAGGATTAAGACCACAACATCTTACATCGATAAAAATTCTTCAAAAAGTTGCAAATGCTAAAGTAGTTGGTGCAGAAATAGGTTCTACTGAATTAAAATTCATTCCAGGTAATATTAAAAATTTAGAATTAGTTGAAGATGTAGGAACAGCAGGAAGTATTTCTTTAATTTTACAAGTTTTAATTCCTGTAGTAGCTATTTCTCAGAAAAAACTTAGTTTAACAATTAAAGGAGGTACAGATGTGCTTTGGAGTCCATCTATTGACTATACTCGATATGTGTTAAGAGATGCATTTTCTAGAATGGGAATAGAATTTTCACTTGAATTATGTAAACGTGGTTATTATCCAAAAGGTGGTGGTGAAATTAATTTGCATGTAAATCCATCTAATTTAAAATCAATTTCATTTACAAAAAGAAAAACTAATTCAGTAAAAATGATTTGTACATTTTCAAAACTTCCCATTGAAGAAATTAAAAGTAAAGTAAATAAAATAAAAGAAATTCAAGAAAATTCAGAAATGCTAAGTGAAGCAGTAAAATTATTTAGCGATCTTATTTTTGATGAAGATTTTGAAGGTGTATGATTAATTTATGGAAGAATTAATACATGATTTCTTTAGATGGTGTGTCGAAGCATTGGTTTGGATTGGCAATGTGACTGGCATGGGTTACGAGTTAGCTAACATTGCTATCTTCGTGATCCTGCAGCCACTATTAATCCTTATATTCTTGATATTATGGTTAAAGGAAAGGAAGAACAATGTCATCGAAAGATAAGATATTTACGATGAAGACACCAGAGATG